>DATMLR010000422.1:0-5283 GCA_035570015.1 Puia sp. | reverse complement strand
TCCTTGAGGGCATCGAACAATTCCTTTTTGTCGTTGACCGGGTAATAGACGCCTCCTTTTTGAAAATAATAGGAAACGGAAGGGAGGATAAAGAAGCGGACATTGTCGGCAGAGATCATGATGTTCTCATTCAGGGATTTTCGCTCGCGCTTCAATAGGACGAGCTTACCTGGATAGATCCGGTCCCAGAAACCCGATCGCATGGTGGAGGGCGCAAGGCTATCCTTCATCCGGAAATAGGTGTGGCCGTCCATCGCGAAGCTGTCGACCAGGTCCATATACACCGAGATCTTAAAGACGTTAAAAGGATCCATGACCACCAGCTGCTCCTTTACCAGGTCATACAGCATCGGGACATCGTTATATTGTATCCCGCCGTACCAGACCGATCCGGTGCGGACCCGGTTCGGGCCAAGGAAAGGCTGGCCCTTCTGGATCGTAAAATCATAGTCGATGTATTGGATGCCCCGGTATAACCCCACTTCGGGCGCGACATAGGTATGGTACTGACGCAGCGCAACGGCATAGGCTGAATCGGGGATCGAATTGTCTTTCAGGGATGATTGAGCTTCCGTCCTTCCGGCGGTCAGGGTGGATAGAAACAGGAAGGTCAATAAGCGGGTGCTGGGAAATCGCATCACAGTTTAGTTTGGAATGGTCTGAACGTCGGTTTGGAATGGCTCTCAACGTCCGTCCGACCTTCGTCGGACCTGCTTCGCCACGGTCCTTCTCGGTCGGAACTCTCGCTACGCTCAGTTCCGCATGAATATAGCCAAAAGTATTGGAAATGATCCATTAAAATCGGATTAGACCTACCTTTGGTCGGTGAATAGAGAACATCACTACCGGGTATCCATGAACTGGACCGGCAACCTGGGCCGGGGCACAGCCGGCTATGCAGCGTATAGCCGCGACCACCTGATTCAGGTTGCCGGCAAGCCCGACATCGCTGCCACTTTAGACACTGCCTTTAGGGGGTCGCCGGGCCGGTACAACCCTGAAGAGCTTTTTGTGGCAGCGCTTTCCTCCTGTCATATGCTATGGTATCTGCATCTCTGCGCCGTTAACGACATCGTAGTCACAGACTACAAGGATGAAGCGGTCGGCGCCATGGTCGAGACGGACGACGGCGGCGGCTACTTCAGGGACGTGACCCTTTTCCCGGTCGTGACCATCACCGACGCTGCGCGCATTCCGCGCGCAATGGAATTGCATCGGGAAGCGGCGAAGAAGTGTTTTATTGCCAACTCCTGCAATTTTCCGGTCCGGCATGAACCCAAGTGCAGAGTCGGAACAAATGATCATTAGCATACGCCGGGCGATTCGGGGTCGCTCATTCGCTTCGCAAACTTTTGACGGGATTCACAGAGGCCGCCCGAATCGCCTGCCAACTGACCGTCAGCACGGCGATGAGGACCGCCAGCATTCCCGCAAGGACAAACACGACCCAGCCTATCGTTACCCGGTACTCATAACCCAACAGCCATCTGTTCATCGCAAACCAGGCGATCGGCGCCGCGATGATAAAGGCAATCAACACCAGCCGGACGAAGTCGATCGAGAGCAGCCGGGCAATCCCTGATACAGAAGCGCCCAGAACTTTACGCACGCCGATCTCCTTGACCCTGCTTTCGGCTACAAAAGCCGACAGCCCAAAAAGACCCAGACAGGAAATGAAAATGGCCAGGGCCGCAAAAAGCCCCGCCATCGTTTTGGTCCTTTGTGCGTCCTCAAAGCTCCGCGCATATTGCTGGTCGACGAACTGGTAATCGAACGGATAGGCGGGGTTGTATCGCGAAAAGATGGCCTTCGTCTTCTCCAGGCTTGCGGCCGTCGAATTCGCAGGGTTGAAGCGGATATGCATCGTGTTGAAATTCGCCGACGCCGGGCCCTGGATCATGCCCGGCTGCGTCTGCGCAAAGGGCGTCCCGTCGATATAATCTTTCACCACTCCGACCACATGCCAGCGCGTATTGTCGTAAGGGTTGTAGATGATCTGCCCGATCGGATCACCGAAACGCATCCATTTCACCGCTGTCTGGTTGAGCAGGATGGCAAAGCTGTCTGTGGGATACCGGTAGATGTCGATATCCCGTCCCGCGACGAGGTGCATCCCCGCGGTCCGGACGAGGTCGGCGTCGCTCGTGTAGAACCTGATTCCGGTGGTGGTGTCCCGGGCCGGTTCGCCCGGCCAGCGATATCCCCAGGTAGTGCCGCTGCCGTCGGCCATATTCTGCAGGTTCATACTCACCGCGACCGCGACGCCTGATTGCAGCAGTTCCCGGCGGATCAGCGGATAATTCTTTTCGATATCTCCTTCGAAGTTCACATAGACCAGGTTATTCCGCGAATATCCTGCATCCCGGTCTTCTGCGTATTGCAGCTGATCGCGGACAATCAGGGTGGAAATGATCAGCACGATCGCAAACGTGAACTGCAGGACGACCAGCACCTTGCGCGGTGAAAGGGCGGCCCGCGTCCGGCGGAATTGTTTCCGGAATATCCCCACCGGGTTAAAAGCCGAAAGATAGAAAGCGGGATAGCTTCCCGCCAGCAGACTGGTCAGCAGCACGAATCCTGCGGCCCCCAGCCAGAAAAGCGGGGAGGAATAGGGAATAACCAGGGATGTCCCCACAAGCTGCCCAAAGGCCGGGAGCGTCAGTTCCACCAGTACCAGGGATAGTATACCCGCGATCAGTACGGTTAGGAACGACTCGGCGATGAACTGCCCGATCAGCAAAACCCTTCCCGCTCCCGCTACTTTGCGGATGCCCACTTCCTTAGCCCGCTGTTCGCTTCGCGCCGTACTGAGGTTCATGAAATTGATACAGGCGATGAGCAGAATGAAGACGGCGATCAGGGCGAAAACTTTCACCGTATCGATCCGCCCGCCGACCGGAACACCATCATCGAAGGTGGAATACAGATGCCATTTGGGGAGCGGATAGACAAAGTGCAGCCAAAGATTATACTGGCCGGTGTTGATCCGGGTAAAATTCCTGATCTTGGCGTTGAAGGCCGTCAGATCGGTATGTGGTTGGAGCAGCAGAAAGGTATAACTATTGTTGCTGACCCAATTGTCGTTGTTCCAGCCCAGCTTTTTCAGGTAGGTCCAGGGCAGCAGATATTCGAAATCGAATTCGGTGTTGGAAGGGAGGTCTTTCAGTACGCCCGTGACGGTAAAATTATCCGTACTGTCGATTCGCACCGTCTTCCCGACCACGTCAGTCGTTCCAAATAATTTCCTGGCCAGCTTTTCCGTCAGGACGATGGAATAGACCGAACCAAGCGGCCGGCCGCGGCCACCGCCAACCAGCGGAAAGCTAAAGATGCGGAGGAAGTCGGGATCGACAAAGTCGCCTCTCAGCCCGGTAAAACTTTTGTCACCGGCCGTAAAAAGAAAATGACTCACATCCGCGAGCCGGGCGAACGACTCCACCTCAGGAAACCGCGCTTTCATCGCCGGGCCCAGCGGCTGGGAGACGACGTCGATCGTGTTGTGCTTTTCCCCCGGGATATCGGTCATGGCATAGACCTTGTAAATCCGGTCCCGGTTGACATGGAACCGGTCAAAGCTGATCTCGTTGAACAGCCACAGCATGATCAGGGTGGCGCCCACCATTCCAACGACCAGGCCCGCGATATTGATCATGGAAAAGCTTTTGCCGCGAAGCAGGCTGCGCCACGCGGTCTTGAAGTAGTTCCTTAGCATATCAATGCCCAGCTAACGGCCTGCCGATCTCTAAGTAGATGAATAGCAATCGAGTAATCCAAGTCTTAAGAAAGATATGTTCGACATCGATACAATGGTTGTACGGAAATGGTACAATTTGCTTTGCCGGCTGCGCGAACGGGCATCGGAGACGCTTGGAGCTCGAGAAACGATTGCAAGTTCGCAAAATGCGAATTTCCGGGAGGGTATCCACAAATTCTCCGCTCTTATTTGGTTGAACATCAATTTATTGCTGAAACATCGGTTGCAGTCAACGGCAATAAAAATCACCCAAAATTCGCATTTTGCGAACTCTTTCCGATCCCTGAACCCCGACCGCGCTCCTCGTTCGACTGATTATGCCGTGCCGTCAAAACGGTGTCACCCGTTAAAATGCGGAAGATGTTGGTTAAAATATGGGCAACCGCTCATCGAAATACTTCGTTTTTTGTGCGGCAGGACCACTAATTTTAAACTTATTAAGGCCTTATTCCATTAACTGCGAGGCTAGCCATTGAAAGATCTTTAAAATATTCGCATATGACAGAAAGAAAAACAAGTTCGACCAATTTCCGGAATCAATCGTTCCTGGAGGAAAAATGCAGCCTCAATGAATTGCTCGATCTCGTCAGCAAACGATGGTTCAGCGACGTCCTGTTCTGCATTCAGGAGGGTCACAATCGCTTCAAGCTGATCAAAGACGACCTCAAGTATATCAGCGACACCATCTTGTCGGATCGGTTAAAGCTGCTCGAGAGATACTGTCTTATCAACCGAACGGACTTCGACGAGATCCCGCCGAAGGTAGAGTATTCGCTTACCGAAAAAGGGGAAGAACTTGCCGAACTGCTCGAGAAGATGTGCGAATTCAGCGACATCCTGATGGGCGAAACCCTTTCCCGGAGATAATTCCGGCGAACCTCAACCTGCCACCTACACGCGAAGGAAAGTCTTCTTTTTGTAGAGGTAATAGAGAAAACCCCATTTCACCGCCAGGTAGCAGACAACCATTGCCATGTCATTCCATGGATTGGATATGACCTGCCCTACCCATTGGAACAGGCCCTTGGTCGCATATTCCCAATTGATGACATGACCTGATATATAGATCAGGATCGAGTTCATGCCGATAACCACAAAGAAGAAGGCCCACTTCTTATATCCGCGCACATCGATCACATAGTAGAAGAGCGCCAGCAGCAGCAGGCTGATCCCGCCGACATTCAGCACGAAGGAACTTGTCCAGAGGTTCTTATTGATGGGGAAGACCGTATTCCATGCCAGCGCCAGCCCAAGGCAAACGACGCCCGCCAGCGCCATCCTGCCTGATTTGGCGGCAGGAGCGACCCTGCTGTTCTTTAGAAAAGTGCCCGTGATGATCCCCAGCAGCGCCGTCCCGATCGCCGGGATCGTAGACATCAGTCCTTCCGGATCAGGCTGGTTGGTCCAGGTGCCGTCCGGGTTGCGGATGCCGACATAGAGATGCCCCGGCAACACGGAGCGATCGACATACGAAGCGAAATTGCCCAACAGCGAGAGATCGCCGTGCGGATAGCCCGGGGCCGATGTGA
>DATMLR010000421.1:0-7149 GCA_035570015.1 Puia sp. | reverse complement strand
TCCAGCAGGAACCCGATAAAGCGTTCATGCGTTCCCAGCGGGGCGCGGTGAATGATCAGCGGCGTCTCCGAATGGTTCTCTTTTGTGGTGAATTCAAGGTGGAACCGCTTTCCCTGGGCAAAGTCTACCTGGTTGGTAGCCAATGTGAACTCCCGGCCGATGGCGCTCCAGATCTGCACATCGATCTTGGGGCCGTAAAAAGCTGCCTCATCCGGCACCTCAATGTACGGCGTATTGGTCCGGATCAGCACATCCCGGACCAGGGCCTCCGTCTCCTTCCAAAGTTCCGGCTCATCGATATATTTTTTGCCCAGCTTCGACGCCTCATGGACACTGAAACGCATGACGTACCTGTCAATCCCGAATATTTTGAAGTATTTCAGGTACATCTCGTTCACCGCCCTGAATTCGTCATAGAACTGATCTTTACTACAATAGATATGCGCGTCGTTCATATGCAAACACCGCGCCCGCATCAGACCGAAAAGTTCTCCGCTCTGCTCATACCGGTAACAGGTCCCGTATTCCGCCAGCCGGTACGGCAGGTCCTTATACGATTTCTGCTCAGCGGCGTAGATCTTGTGATGATGCGGGCAGTTCATCGCCTTCAGGTAGTATTTCTCCCCCTCCAGCTCCATCGGCGGGAACATACTGTCCTGATAATAAGGCAGATGCCCGCTGGTTATATAGAGACTCTCTTTGGCAATATGGGGGGTGACGACCCGCTTATAGCCCGCTTTTTCCTCTGTATCCTTAGCCAGCCGCTCCAGTTCTTCGATCACTACCGCCCCATTTGGCATCCATAACGGAAGTCCCGGGCCCACCTGCTCATCGAACGTAAATATGCCCAATTCCTTGCCCAGTTTCCGGTGATCCCGTTTTTTGGCCTCCTCCAGCATCTGCAAATATTCGTCCAGTTCTTTCTGCGACGGAAAAGACACCCCGTATACCCGGGTCAGCTGTTTGTTCCGCTCGTCCCCTTTCCAGAATGCCCCGGAAATATTGGTCAGCCGGACCGCTTTGATAAATCCCGTGTTCGGGATATGCGGCCCCTTGCACAGGTCGGTGAAATTCCCCTGGGTATAGAAAGTGATCTGGCCGTCCTGAAGGTTCTCCAGCAGATCGAGCTTGTACTCATCCCCCTTATCCGAGAAATACCGGACGGCTTCGGCCTTGCTGATCTCTTTGCGTCGATACACCTCACTCTGCCTGGTCAACTCCGCCATTTTCACCTCCAGCTTGCGCAGATCATCCTCCGTAATCTGGCGGCCCCCCAGATCCATGTCGTAATAGAAACCCCCGCTGTCGATCGCCGGACCGACCCAGAATTTGGCGCCGGGAAACAACGATTCTACCGCCTCCGCCATCAAATGGGCCGAAGAGTGCCAGAAAGTCGACTTGCCTTCCGTATCCGACCAGGTGAGCAATTTCAGGGTAGCATCGGTAGTGATCGGACGGGTAGCATCCCAAACCTGGCCATTGACACTTGCGGCCAATACCTTTCTCGCCAGTCCCTCACTGATGGACTTGGCGATCTCCAATGCGGTGACGCCGCTTTCATATTCTCTGACCGCGCCGTCCGGGAAAGTGATCTTGATCATAAGGGTGCAAAATTAACAAATCCTTGCCAGTTTGCACGTCCGCTCTTTTGACAAATGGTAAGTCCCGCAATAATTTATTTATTTAATTTGCGAAGGGGAAACCGTCGATCATGCGAAGATTCTACTTACTTCTTCTTACTGCCGTACCGTTGCTGGTCCATGCCCAGGATCTTACCGGAGTATGGCAAGGGCACTTCCAGGCTAGCGACGGGGTGCATTCTTCGTTATACGCTTTCGGCGACCGGTACAAATTCGAAGTGCAGATCGCTCAGCAGGAAAAGAAATTCAATGCCATAACCTATTCCTATCTCTCTTCCGTCTTCTACGGCAAAGCCGCTGCAGCCGGCGCCGTCAATCCGAAGACGGGTAAGGTCCTCCTGCAGGAAGGCAAACTCATCGAAGTTCGCGACGACATCCCCGGCGGTGTCTGCACCATGACCCTTTTCCTGCAGTATTCCAAAACCGATGATGAGGAATTCCTCGAAGGCAAATACGTCAGCATGAATATCAAGGACTCTACCAACTGCGGTCACGGGACGGTCTTTCTCCGGAAGGTACCCACCTCCGACTTCTACGAGGAGCCATTCCTGATCAAACGCAAAAAGGAATTAGAGAAAGAAGAGCTGGCAAAGGAAAAGCCGGCCGTCAAAGCCCCGGCCAAATCACCGGTCCATCATCCCGATAGCGGCGCCACCGCGGCTACCCATCGGCCCGTGACCCATCCAATCCATCATCCACCCGCCGCAAATCCAGTTGTCCCTGCTGCCCCGCCGCCGATGGCCCGCGCGACGATACCCGGACGGTCGGCGACTAAACCCGCTCTCGACAGCAACGTCGGTCTAAGCCATAAATTCGCCACGATCACCCCACGGGTCCTGCTGGAACGCTCCAACCAACTGGTCCGGTCTCTGACCGTCAGCACGCGCGAAGTGGTGCTCAACATCTATGATGATGGGATCATCGACGGCGATAGCGTTTCCGTCTATCTGGACAACAAGATGGTCATCAACCACGCCATGCTGACCGACCGGCCGCTGATCGTGACCATTCACCTCGACGAAGACAACGACTATCACGAATTGGTCATGGTAGCAGACAATGAGGGGACGATCCCGCCGAATACATCGCTGATGATTGTGAAGGCCGGAGACAAGGAATATAAGGTGAACATTACATCCAGCCTGCAAACCAATGCCACCGTAACCTTCAAATACGTAAAACCAAATTGACATGCGCGGTCCCTTCCTGGCAACCCTGCTCACCCTTGCCTGCATTGCCCGCGGTGAAGACCTCAATGGCATCTGGAAAGGCACCCTGACCCAGGGGGCTGGCGGCTGCTATCCCCAATATTTCCTCGAGCTTCAGATCAATTTCACCGGCGACCAGCTGACCGGAAAGGCCTACGACTATTACGATAAATCCCATTTTGTCAAGATGAGCTTCACCGGCAGGTATAATTCTACTACCCATCGCATGGTCCTCATCGAGAAGGAGATCCTCCAGGTCGATATCCCGGGCGAATGTGAGGCATGCATCAAAACTTACGATCTGAATTATTCGAAGAATGGCGGTGAAGAAGAGCTAACCGGAGATTGGAAAGGGGTGTATTCCGCCAAAAGACTGGTGTGCCCTCCCGGTCAGATCCGGCTCAAACGGGCGACGCAATCCGATTTTCCGGTCGATATCGAACAGTCGGATACCCTGATCGCCCTGCAAAAAACGCTCCACCTCCAACCACGGGTGGATTCGCTGGTGAATACCGTTACCCTACATAGCGCAGATGTAAAGATCGAACTCTACGACGACGGCGTGATCGACGGCGACTCTGTGACGGTGTTCATCAACAACAAGCTGCTTCTCTACCACCGGATGCTGACAGACCGGCCGCTGACCATTCATTTCAACGCCTTTCCCAATACGGAATACGAACTGGTAATGTACGCGGATAACCTGGGCACGATCCCGCCCAATACGGCCCTCCTGATGGTCACTTCAGGCTCCGAAAAATATAAAGCCTTCATGTCATCCAGCGAGCAGACCAGCGCGACCATCCGCTTTGTCTACAAACCTTGATTTCGCCCGCGATCCGCACCCCTGAGCTTCGCTCCGCTCGGTTATTTCTTACCAAAATCGAGCGAATCGGTTATTTCCCCGCATTCCAGCATTTTAGCGCCATAAGTAGGATGCTTTCTTCCCAGATAGGGATTGATGACCGACGCCGTATTGCTCAGCCAATAACCCGGCAACGAATCGCCGAAGGCCATCGGACACTTGATGTGATAGATGCGGAACCCGTCGAATTGTACCGTACGGATCAGGTTATACAATTCGTCCGTCAGCATATCGAAAGACCGCCGTCTTGCTTCGATACCCGTCTCGCCTATCAACCCCTTCGCCTCCGCATCGATGCTGGCGGCCAGGCTTTCTGCGGTCAGAACGATCGCACTGTCCGCCTTCAACGTCTTCACCGGCAGACTATCTGCCTTTGCAGCCACCACCTGGGCAGCTTGATCCGCTTTTAGCGTGTCCCAGTCGACCAATGCATCCTTCAACGCAAAATAGCTGCCCATCAGGCCATCAAACGCCTGGTCGAAAGCGCTGGAATTCTTACTGATCCTGAGGGCCGGGTCCGGCGGTAACCCCTGGCTCGTTTTCTTATCCAACAATAGCCGGTAGACCAGTAAACCCGCCACGATAAAAATGATGATCAACAAGACAAATTTCCGCATGAAAGAAAGTTTTGCCGAAGGTACTGCACTGGGCTAAATTTGCATACCATTTTACAAAAATACATGTTAGCAGGACTTCAGAACGTCACCTTCGAATTCGGCGCCAGAGTCATCGTCAAAGATGCAACCTGGCATATCCAGCCCAATGAGCGCATCGGCCTGATCGGCTATAACGGCACCGGCAAATCCACTTTGTTGAAATTATTTGCCGGCGAATACCTCCCCTCCGCGGGCACCGTCGAAAGAAGCCGGACCACCACCATCGGCTATCTTCACCAGGATCTGCTGAGCTACGATACCAATGGTTCCATTCTCGATGTGGCCATGACGGCCTTCGAACGCGTCCAGCAGCTTGAGAAGGAGATCGTGGATCTGGGCAAGCAGCTGGAGAAAGACCACGAGAATGAGGCACTACTGCATCAATATACCGATGCCCTTCACGAAATGGATACCCTTGACGGCTATACGATCCAGAACCGAACCGAAGAGATCCTCCAGGGTCTTGGCTTTGCTAACACTGACCTGAGCCGCCCCTTCCGCGAATTCAGCGGCGGCTGGCGGATGCGCGTCCTGCTGGCCCGAATGATCCTGCAGAAACCCGATCTGCTCCTGCTGGACGAACCGACTAACCACATGGACCTCCCATCCATCGAATGGCTGGAGAAGTACCTGCAGCACTACCAGGGCTCCGTTATCATCGTCAGTCATGACAAATACTTCCTCAACCGCATGGTGACGAAGATCGTCGAGCTCTACCAGAAAGAGCTGCACATCTACAACGGCAACTACAACTTCTACGAGACCGAAAAGAGCCAGCGTATTGAGCTCCAGCAGCGCGCCTTCGAGAACCAGCAGGAGTATATCCGGCAGCAGGAACGTTTTATCGAGCGATTCCGTGCTAAGGCGACGAAGGCGGCAGCCGCCCAGTCGGCCATGAAACGCCTCGATAAGATCGAACGCATTGAAGATGTCGAGATCGAGCGGCCCAATATCCGGATCAATTTCCGGATCGACAAGACGCCGGGCCGCGTTCTGGCCACGCTCAAACACGCCACCAAAAAATTCGGCCCACTCACCATCGTCGAGAATGCCTCCACGGAGATCGACCGGGGCGACAAGATCGCCCTCATCGGGGCCAACGGTAAAGGGAAGTCCACGCTGCTGCGAATGATCGCGGGTACCGAGCCCTTTACCGGCGAACGCGTCTGGGGGCATAACGTCGAAGAAGGCTTCTACGCCCAACACCAAATGGAAGCGCTGGAGGTGAACAACACGGTACTGGAGGAAATGCAACTCTGCGGCAGCCAGAAGACCGACCTCGAACTTCGCGTCCTGCTCGGCTGCTTCCTGTTCAGCGGCGATGACGTGGAAAAGAAGATCAGGGTGTTGAGCGGCGGCGAGAAAGCCCGCGTCGCACTCGCCAAAACGATCGTCAGTAAAGCCAATTTCCTGCTCCTCGACGAACCGACCAACCACCTGGATATGCATTCCTGCGAGCTGTTGATCGAAGCCCTCAACAAGTATGAAGGCAGCTATCTGCTGGTCAGCCATGACCGTTATTTCATCTCCAGAACGGCGAATAAGATCTGGGAGATCGATAATCACCTGATCCGCGAATTCAAAGGCACCTATGAAGAATGGGTGGAGTGGAAAGAGCGCCGCCTCGCCCAGGCTGTCCCGCCCCCGCCACCCCCGCCCCCACTCCCTCCAAAGCCTGCGCCGGGACCAAAGCCAGCCCCGGCACCCATAAATAAAGAAGCAAAGAAGGAACTGCAGCGCCAGCAGCGCCTTTTCCAGGAACTGGAAACGAAGATCGCCGCACTGACCAAACAAAAAAGCCAGCTCGAAGCATCGCTTGCCGACCCTGCTACGTATTCTGATAAAAACAAATTCGTGACAGCGGAAACGGAATACAAGAAGACCAGCGACGAGCTTATCAAAGCCAACCGTCAGTATGAACAGGTCTTCGACAAGATCGTTGAGCTGGAGAAGACGCTTTGAAAATGAAACACTATTTCATCTTCGTCATCCTAACGCTTATCACCACAACCGTGGCAGCCCAACAGCCGCCTACAGCCGGCGCTACCCAGCCAATGCCCGGTATCCGCCCCAAGATCGGTCTCGCCCTCAGCGGCGGCGGCGCCAAAGGCCTGGCCCACATCGGCATCCTCAAAGCCATTGATTCGGCCGGACTGAAGATCGACAATATCACCGGCACGAGCATGGGCAGCATCCTGGGCGGCCTCTACGCCATCGGCTATTCTGCGGACTCGATCGAGAAGATCGCCCGCGGGATCGATTGGGATTTGGTCCTGTCCAATCAGTCATCAATGCGAAGCATGATCATGGACGAAAAATCCGAATACGGAAAGTATGATGTCGAGCTGCCCTGGGTGGACCATTGGTTCCGCTTTTCCACCGGCGTGATCGAAGGCCAGGAACTCTGGCTGAAGTTCTCGGAATTGTTCCGGCCTGTCTATGGCATCAAGGATTTTTCCAAATTTTCCATTCCCTTTAAATGTGTCGCCACCGATATCTCCACGGGTGAAGTCGTGGTCCTCGATACAGGCGATATCGTAACGGCCGTTCGCGCCAGCATGGCGATCCCGACTATTTTTACGGCGGTGGAGTACAACGGCCGCAAGCTCGTGGATGGCGGCGTTGTCCGAAATTTTCCCGTCAAAGACGTCCGGGACATGGGTTCCGATATCGTGATCGGCAGCAATGTCTCCGGCCCGCTGCTCGGTCCCTCACAGGTGACCAACGCCCTCCAGGTGATCCTGCAGGTAGCTTTTTTCAGGGAAGAGGCCGACACCCGG
>DATMLR010000420.1:0-3795 GCA_035570015.1 Puia sp. | reverse complement strand
GGCGGAATGGAGGCTGGATGGGGCGGTTCAGGGGTTGGAATGGCTTTTGACAATGAATAACTAATGAAATTAAGAAATATGGAAAAGGTAATCTGGGGTAGAATTGTAGCAGTTCTTGGAATTATAAGCCTTATTACGGCGTTTGTGGTGGTGAATACGGGGGATGTTGGAAGGCATCTCGAAGGAGTGTTTGCCGCGGGGGTTTTGGGGACGGTCGCATTTTTCACAGGGATCTGGATGATACCCAATAAAAGCAGGCTATAAAATATATACTATATATTCTATTGCAGGGATATTTTGCGGATCTTGTTGTTGACGGCATCGGCAACGATGATATTGCCGCTGTTGTCGATCGCGAGGCCGCTTGGCCCATTGAAAGTGGCAATGGCTGAGTTGCCGTCTTTCGCTCCCAGAGCGCCGGTCCCGGCTATGGTGGAGGCGACACCGGCCGGCGTGAGCATCCTGACCTTGTTGTCTAGCGGGTCGGATAGATAGAGATTGCCGGCGGCATCCAGCCTTATTTCCGAGACGTAGCCGAAGGTGCCCGCCGCTGCAAGGATGGTCACATTGCCAAGGCTGTCAATCTTCTCGACAGTGCTGCCATCGGTCTCATACAGGTTGAAATTATTGTCCACTCCGATGGTGAAGCTGGAATAGGCTTTGGTTAAATGATTGGGAAGGGTTGACACCACGCCGACAGGCGTTATTTTTCGGAAGGCTATAATATCGCCGACATAGATATTCCCGGCGGGGTCGATGGCCAGGGTAACGGGTCCATAAAAAGAGGCTGCTGTCCCTGTTCCGTCTGCAAAGCCGCTTTGACCGGATCCGGCGAAAACGGAGGCCTGACCCGAAGGCGTGATCTTTATGATCTTGTAATTCTCGTTCGCTACATATACATTTCCGGCTGTATCGGTGATCACGTCGTTGGGAAGATAGCCAAGGCTCCCGAAAGTACTGACCGTTCCGGAGGGCGTAATCTTGCGGACAACGCTATTTTTCGAATCTGCGATATATATATTGCCCGCAAGGTCTACGGCAGCTCCATAGGGGCGGGAGAAAGTGGCTGTGGATGAATCGCCATCAGCAGCCCCGGCCGCTCCTGTTCCTGCCAGTGTGGTGACCAGATATTTTCCAGGTGTATAGGTGGTGGTGAATTGGACGGTGTCGCCATAAAAGAAGTGGAAACTGTCGGTTCCCGCAAACGCGCGAACATAGTACTGGGTGCCAGGATATAATCCCGAGAAGCCGGATGCGAAATTGCCGGTGCCGCTGCCGACGGAGGTGGTCCAATGGTTCGGGAATTGTTCGGAGGTATCCCATTGAACGCCTTTAAAATTGACGACCATCGTCGATGCTTTGGCATTGAATGTACCGCCGCTGGTGGCTGAAGTATCGGTGATGCCGGTTACCTGAATGGTGATCAGGAACGCACTGGAATTGGCGGGTGGGTTATTATGATCCTTATGGCAGGAAATGAACAGGATCACGGTGGCAGGCAGAAGAACAAGGTATCTTCTTCTCATATTCTTTGCAATGGTTCCTCGCAAAGATAAGGGTTTCGTCAAAGCGGGGATATTTTCCTAACCTTCTTGTTAGCAGCATCGGCGACGAAAATATTGCCGGCATTGTCGAGTGCGAGGCCGAGCGGTGCGTTGAAGGTGGCGATTGCGGAGTTGCCATCCTGGTCGCCAGCTGCGCCGGTCCCGGCGATGGTCGATACGACGCCCGTCTGGGTGATCATCCTGACTTTATTGTTTGTCGCATCGGCGGCATATATATTCCCCGCGGCATCGATCCTCAATTCACTGATGTAACCGAAAGCAGCTGCCGATCCCGTTCCGTCGGCATTGCCTGCCTGGTCGGTCCCGCTAAGGAAGGTCTGGTTCCCGTTGCTGTCCACTTTGATCACCAAATATTTGTCGGATTCATACAAAGAAAAATGATTGTCCACGCCAATCGTCCAGCAAGTCTGCGACGTTGAGAAATAATTGGGCAAAGTGGTAACGACACCGGCAGGGGTAATTTTCCGGAATGCGCGCACGTCGCCGACATAGATATTTCCGGCGGGATCGATGGCCAGGGTGATAGCAGCATTAAATGAGGCGGAAGTGCCGGTCCCGTCGACAACGGCGTCCTGGCCTGAACCGGCAAACACAGAAAGTTGACCAGAAGGGGTGATCTTATAAATCTGAAAATTAGTAGCTGCTACGTAGACATTCCCGGCGGTATCGACGACCAGGTCGTTAAGAGTAAAATTGATGTTTGCCAACGTGCTGACGATCCCGGTTGGCGTGATCTTTCTGACCGCGTATACATCTGTAACATAGATATTTCCCGCAACGTCAACCGCGACCCCGTTGGGACCCTCGAAAGTAGCGATGGAGGTATCGCCATTGGCGAAACCGGTGATTCCGGTGCCTGCGACGGTGGAGACGAGATATTTTCCGGGGGTATAGGTGGTTGCAAAGTTGAGCGTATTGCCGTAATAGGTGCTGGTATCCGTGCCGACGTAGGCGCGCACATAATACAGGGTATTAGGCATCAACCCCGACAAGGTCGCCTGAAATGTCCCGATCCCGCTGCCGGCAGATACCTTCCAATGGTTCGGAAAACTGGCGGCCGTATCCCATTGTACGCCTCTGGTCGTGATGGTCAGATCGCCGTCGGTGGTGAAACTGCCGCCGGAAACTACGCTGCTGTCGGTGATCTGCGTGACAGCTGTCGTTGCGATAACCGGAATGGTTACGGTGCTGCCGTTCCCATTTGAGGGTTTGTTGTGGTCCTTATGGCAGGATATGACCAGGGCGGTCAATACGGTCAAAAGAACAAGGTACTTTCTTTTCATAGTGCTGGCGATGGTTCCTGGCAAAGGACGATACAAAAAGTGTGCGAAAAATTTGGCGGGTTGAAAGTTTGAGCCTATGTTTGCAGTGTACTAGCTTACTAATACACTAATATGGTCACTATCGAGGGTCTCCATTTCCGCTACAAGAAGAGCAGGCCGGTCTTCCGGGACTTAAACCTGCGGCTGGATGCGGGGCATGTCTACGGGCTGCTGGGGAAGAATGGGGCGGGCAAGTCAACGCTGCTGAAGATCATCGCGGGGCTGGCGTTTCCGGCCAGCGGGACCTGCATGGTCAAAGGGATGGTTACTGCGAGGCGATCGGTCGCGCTGCTGGAGGAGCTATTCATCCTGCCGGAAGAGGCCTATGTACCGCGGCTGACACCGGGACAATTCCTCAGGAATACGGCGGCTTTTTATCCGCGGTTCAGCATTACGGATTTCTACGCCAATCTCAAGACCCTGGATGTCGATCCGGAGGCGGTAATGAACAGCATGTCCTTCGGCCAGCAAAAGAAATTCATGATCGCGTTCGGGCTTGCCACGAATACTTCGTTGCTGCTCCTCGACGAGCCCACCAATGGATTGGATATCCCTTCAAAGGTGCAGTTCCGGAAACTGATTGCCTCCGGTCTCAATGAAGACCGCTGCGTCATCATTTCCACCCACCAGGTGCGTGATCTCGACAGCCTGATCGACACAATATTGGTATTAGACGATCACCGGATCGTCGTCAACCATTCGGTAGATGAGCTGACGGAGAAATTACTGTTTGGGGTGTATGATGATACCAGCGGAATGAAAGTATTGTATGGGGAAGAAAGCCTGAGGGGAAAGCACGTGATCCTGGAGAATGTCGCCGGCAAGTATAGTAAGATGGATCTGGAGCTGTTCTTCAACGGCATCACCACGGGGGGCGTCGATCTTGTTCAAATTTTACAAAAAGGAGG
>DATMLR010000419.1:0-4842 GCA_035570015.1 Puia sp. | reverse complement strand
CGAACAGATAGGCGCTGCGGTTGAAATAATCGCGGGTATGATCCAGCGCCATGATGATCATAACGACCCCCCGGAGGAGGTCAATGGATTCGATACGAGATTTACGCATAAAATACGTTTTCGCATCGAAAGTACGAATTTTATTCGTTCAGCATGTAAAAGTTTAGAATTTAATTCAGAAGCCCCGATTAACTGGCTGGTTTCGCCGGGCGGATGGCCAATTGGACGATCCCTTCCAGTTCGCTGATATCGAAGGGTTTTTGGAGGAAATAGTCCGCTTTGGCTTCCTGTGCCAGTTGGGTCACATTGCTGTTGGCGCTGAAGAAGATGACAGGGATATCCTGGGTAGTTGAATCCATTTTAAGGGTCCGGGTGGCCTCAATGCCGCCGGGGCCCGGGATCCAGTTATCCATCAGGATCACGTCGGGCCTATAGGCTTGGACCTGCTCTACCACCTGGTTGGAATTGTTAAGAGTGAAAACTTCAAAACCTTTCTTTTTCAGGACGATTGTGCAGATCTGCAGAATATCCAGGTCGTCATCCAGTATCAGTACCCGTTTGCCCATAAAAATCAGGTTATACGAATATCCATTTAAATTGTTGTGCCAGCAAGCCTGCCGGACAAATGGTGCGTCGCGTGAAAAAAATGCCCGGCGTAAACCGCCGGGCATCGTTAAGTAGTGCCAGTCTTAGAATATTGCCGATTATATCGTCTTATTTGCTTCGGATAAAGATCGGTCGCAGGGTGAACCACGCCAGGGCGGGGAAGAAGTGCATGGGGATCACCAGACCGGGAAACAATTCCGGGGTCTCGATCGTCGTGGGTAATTTTACTGCGATCGGCGCCAGAAGGCTGGCAAAGCTGATCATGGCAAAGCAAAGGTTGAATACGATCTCCCCTTTACTCTTCAGCCATTTGTCGAGCAGCGTATAGCCGATGGCGGCCAGCACCCCGCCAACCAGGCTGGCGGAGATAATCCTCACGGCGTCGACCACTTTGGAAAAATCACTTTCATTGATCGTATAATACACTCTTGCATACACGATCCCCGCGATCCCGGCCAGCAGGCCTGAAACGATCCCGAGCGCTAACGATTTCTTAAACATATTCGCGGGTTTAGATTTTCGTTACCGGCACGCTGATGTCGACCTTGATCTGTTCGCCGACGTCGCCGCCGGGTTTGCCGATATTGTAGTCATTTCGGTTGACCGTGAAGCTTCCCGTAAACGAACCGCCTTGTGCCGTCTTATTGAACTTGAAAGGGATCGTGATCGTTTTGGTCACTCCATGCATGGCCAGGTCTCCCGTTACCTGGTAACCGCCGGCCGTCTTACTGATCGACCGGCTGTCAAATTGGATGGTGGGGTATTTGGCAGCATCGAACCATTCATCGCTCTTCGTATGCTTATTCTGAAGCGCGTTCCCGGTATTGATGGATGCTACGCTCACCGTCACGTCGAATTTTCCGGCGGCAGGATTCTGGTCATCAAAAACAATGCTGCCGGTGAATGTCCTGAAGATCCCGGCTGCGTCGGAGCCGGAAACTGACCAGCCGATCGAATAGCCGTCGGCTATCTGCCAGCTCTGAGCCGTCAGGAAAGTGAAGGCGCTACCAGCCAGGATCAGGGCGGCCGCAACGGGATAGAATAGCTTGTTCATGGTAGGTTAGCTTTTTACAAATTCAACGTTGGCATTCAGCATGACCTCATCGCTGACCATGTTGGAGGGAAAGTTGGTGCCGATGCCGAAATCGGTGCGTTTGATGACACCGGTTACTTTGAAGCCCGCGCTCGTCTTGTGGTTCATTGGGTTGGTGACCGTTCCGTTGAACACGACGTTGAGCGTAACGGGTTTGGTCACGCCGTGCAGTGTCAGATTGCCGGTCAGCGTGTAGTTCTTCCCGTCCACTTTGGTGAAGGAGGTGCTGGTGAACGTCAGCGTACCGTACTTGGTCGCGTCGAAAAAGGCGTCGCTTTTCAGGTGATTGTTCCGCTGTTCGTTGCCGGTGTTGATGCTGCTGACATCGGCGGTCAGCGTGATCTGCGCGTCAGTCAGGTCTTCTTTGGAGGCGGTCATCTTGGCATCCGCGGTACTGAAAGTCCCGTCGATCTCGTTGATGCCCATGTGGGTGACCCCGAAATTCAGCTGAGAATGCGCTTTATCCCAGGTCCAGTCCTGCGCGAAACCGGCGCCGGCGATCAATAAAAAGGCTGAGGTGATGGCAATGATCTTCTTCATTTGTTTGTGTTTTTATTTGTTAGTGTGATGAAACTATAATTCGATGACCAGTTCTTCGATCGGGCGGCGGACTTTTTTCAGGTTGGCAAGCCAGTCATTCTCCGTGTCGCGGTAGCCCAGGGCAAGCAAGGTAACACTCCGCAACCCTTTTTCCCGCAGACCCAGCAGCTTATCCAATTCGGCGGGTTTGAACCCTTCCATCGGGGTCGCATCCACTTTCTGCTCAGCGGCGGCTACGATCGCCACGCCAAACGCGATATAGGCCTGGCGGGCTGCGGCGTTGTGACGTTCCTCCCGGCTTATCGACCCGAAATGGCTGGTCAGGAAGTTCTTATACTTATCGAGGGCATCAGCGGGAAGGTTCCTTTCCTCGATAACCTGGCCGAACACCTTTTGGATCTGCTCCGGGGTGATGTCATCCCAGGCGGCAAAGACCAGCAGGTGCGAGGCTTCGGTGATCTGGGGTTGGTTGTTGGCGATCGGTTGGATCTTTTCCAGCAGTTCACGGTCGCTCACGGATATGATACTGAACGGCTGCAGGCCGCTGGAGGTTGGCGCAAGGCGCGCCGCTTCAAGAATGGCATCGATCTTTTCCTGCGGGACCTTTTCTCCGGTCATCCGCTTGGTGGCATAGCGCCAGTTAAGGGATTCTAAAACGCTCATAATCAAAATTTAAATGTGTTTTACGTATTTTTTTTGCGTGGGGCTAATCGTTTCGCATGGCTTCAGCCGCTTCAATTCCTCGGATAAAGCTGCACATGACGTCTTCCAGCACTTTCTGCGGTAACAGATGATGACCGCCGGGTCCGGGCGAACTTTCCACCCGGCTGGGGGAAACCATATTGATGGAGACCAGGCCGTGGAGCATGGACCAGAACGATTGGTACTTCAGCCAGGGGTCAAAACTGGGTTTTTTCCCCGGTCCGACCATCGCGATCAGGCTATCCATGATCACCTGGTTGAAGTCAGCCAGCGCCGGAATGCGGCTGGCAATATCGCAGGTGGGGATCCCCAGCCCGAACATGAGCTGATAATACTCCTTATTGGAGAAAGCAAAGTCCCAGTATGCGCGACCCATCGCCCGGAGCTGATCGGCCGGTTTCTCCTTACCCGCTTTGGCCCCGGCAAGAGATTCCGCCAGCAGCTGAAATCCTTTTTGATTGAATTCCAGCAATATAGCATCTTTATTTTCAAAATGACTATAGATAACCGGCACACTGTATTCGATCGCGTCGGCCACCTTGCGGATGGAGAAAGACTGCCAGCCATCGTTGACGATCATTTCCCACGCTGCTTCCAGGATGCTGGCCCTGACTTCTTCTTTCTGACGCTGTTTGCGATCCGTTATTCCCATTTTTCTAGGTGCGTTACATTTTGTAACACTGTTAGCAAAGCTATGGGTGGTTTTTCATTTGACCAAAAAAAAGGGTGATTTTTTTTTAAACCACCCCTTTCGCGCTTGCCGGTTTTCTTACCGGCTTGCATAATCGTGCTCGTGTCCATCCTTATCGACGTACACCGGAACATAACCGGCCTTGTCCTTCACCTTTACCATATACAGATCTCTCTTCCAGGGACGATGGATCTTCGTATAGGTGTGCGTGTACGCGCCGGGATACTTTTCTTCGAGGTGGCCGACCACTTTCACGGGCATGGCGTTTTGAGCGATCGTTTCCCGGGTGTCGATCCGGTGTCCTGTCCCTTCATAACGGGCCAGCAGATCGGTCTTCCCGTCTTGGAGGAAACTGACACAGTACCGGCCATCATTCATCGTCCAGCTGACATCCGATACATGCTTGTATTCGTGATGGAATTCGGCCTTGACCTTCACCGGCACCCTTAGCTCATCCATTGCGCGAGCCGAGGCGCACATCAATGTAGTAGCGGACAGGAGACAAAGTCCCAAAATGATCTTCTTCATACATTTTTAGTTTAAGTGAATAAAAAATCGGTTCTGGGTTAGTTTAAAGGATTCAAGAACCCTGCCACGCTCCTCTGCTTGATTGTCGCAACTCGCAGCGGTATTTTTTCTACAAATTGTTGCAGGCTTGTTAAAATTCATATATTCATACTCCATATGAACGCTCCAACTACACCAACGCCAACCGCTCCAACGCCAACCGTTCCTGCACGCCTTTACTCCCTCGATGCCCTCCGCGGCTTTGACATGTTCTGGATCATGGGCGGCGAAGAGCTTTTCCATACGATGGCCAAGATCTATCCGAACAGTTCCTTCTGGGGGGCACTGAATAACCAGTTCGATCACCCGCTTTGGAATGGCTTCCATTTCTATGACCTGATCTTTCCGCTTTTCCTTTTTATTGCAGGAGTAGCCACGCCCTACTCGGTGGGCCGCGCGCTGGAGAAGGGAACGCCACGGCAGAAGCTCCTGCTGCGGGTTATCCGCCGGGGCCTCCTTCTCGTGCTGCTGGGGATAGCGTATAATAACGGGCTGAGGATAAGACCACTCGTCGATGTGCGGTTCGGGAGCGTACTGGGCCGTATCGGTCTGGCCTATATGTTTGCCAATATCATTTATCTGTACACGAAAGAGCGGACGCAGCTGATCTGGTTTGCCGCGCTGCTGATCGGCTATTGGGTAC
>DATMLR010000418.1:0-4123 GCA_035570015.1 Puia sp. | reverse complement strand
GGGTCTCTTTCAGGTTAAGCATATAAAAGTCGCGGTTGTTATCGTGGCCGGCATATTTTTCCCAGAGTCGGGGAACGTTGTCGAGCGAGCGGCGTTGCGGAACGGGATTGCGCATATACCAATCCGATACCAGCTCCTGGCCGTCGGGGTTGGCGTGCGTCAGCAGGATGATGACGTTGTCGAGGATGCGCATAGTTTCGGGGTCCTGGCGGCTGATCAGCTGGTAGGCGGTCTCGATGAGCTGATGGGTGGCGACGACTTCGGTGGCGTGGAGGCCTCCGTCGATCCAGACGACTGTCTTGCCTTCGGCGGCGAGGGCATGCGCTTGTTCGGGGGTGAGTCCTTCCGAATGGGCGAGCTGTTGCGAAATTGTTTTGTAGCGGTCCAGCAGTTTGATATTGGCCGGGGAGGAGACGATCAGCATGAGCTGGTCGCGGCCTTCTTCGGTTTGGCCGATCACGACGAGTTTCACCCGATCGGAGGCGGCGGCGAGTTTTTTAAAATAGGCTTCGGTTTGGGTGTAATTGGCGAGCTGGTAGTTGTCGCCGATGTTGAAGCCGAAATGATCTTTTGGAGTTGGGATGTTAGGGGCGTTCTGGGCCGTAAGCAGCATGGGTATGGCCAGGATAAGCAGGGCCAGCGAGAGGCGTCTTTGGGCGGTCATGTGCAGTAGTTTTATATGTGGTAGCAGTGAATATAGGTATTTTTAGTAATTTTCGCACCTTACAAATGAAGAAGATATTCCTATCCCTATCGATCCTTTGCTTTACGCAGGTGGAAGCGCAGACCGCAACTTGTACCGGTGGATTGGGGGATCCTATTGTGGATATAACTTTTGGGTCAGGGGTGGGATATGGCCCGGCTTTGGCGGCAGGCATCACCAATATGACGTATACCCAGAATACGTGTCCGAATGATGGGTATTATACGATCGTTCATTCGACGTCGGGATGCTTTGGGAACACCTGGCTGAATGTCACGTCCGATCATACCGGAAATCCCGATGGTTATTTCATGCTGATCAATGCCAGTTATCAGCCGAGTGATTTCTATGTGCAAACGATCAGCGGGCTGTGTGCGGGGACCACGTATCAGTTTGGGGCGTGGATCCTGAATATGGCTGCGGTGACCGGGCAGATCCTGCCAAATATTACATTTAGAATTCAGAATACCAATGGGACGGTGCTGGACAGCTTTCCTACGGGAAATATCGCTGCGTTGACGACGGTTACCTGGGTGCAGTATGCGTTCTATTTCTCTTTGCCGCCCGGGGTCGATACGGTGGTGCTTCGGATGACCAACAATGCGAGCGGCGGGGACGGCAATGACCTGGCGTTGGATGATATCACGTTCAGGGCCGCGGGGCCGCTGGTCCAGCCCAGTGTGGCCGGGTATCCGACGGATACGGTAACGTTTTGTCAGCCGAATGTGACGGCACTCGGGTTCAGTGCCGCGGTGGAAAATTGTTATCCGACGGCGGTGTATCAATGGCAGCAAAGTGTGGACAGCGGGGTAAGCTGGACAAATGTCGCGGGGGCTACATCTGCAACCTACAACTTGCCGCCGGCCGGACCCGGATATGACGAGTATCGGCTGGCGGTGGCGCAGGCGGGGAATATCGGCCTCAGTTCCTGTGAGGTCCAGTCACCGCCGATATTGGTCAATGTCATTGCTACGCCGTCGCCGGCGGTGACGATCGCCGCGAATATGGACAGCAGCTGTGCGGGGGCGCCGGTGGAATTTGCGGCTGTGCCGGACAGCGGGGGGCCGGGCCCGGACTATCAATGGATGGTCAATGCGGCTCCGGTCGGTGCGGGAGGGGTCACGTACACAACGTCTGGATTAAGCAGCACCGATGTGGTGAGCTGTATGATGACGAGTGATGCGGCTTGTGTGCTAAATCCGGTGGTCGCTTCAAACAATTTGTCTATTACGGTTACTGCAATTCCGGTCACGGGGGTGACGATCAATGGTTCGGCTAACGGGATATGCCAGGATAGCATGGTTGAATTTGTTGCGATGCCTTCCAATGGCGGGGCGGCGCCTAAATATCAGTGGATCGTGAATGGAGTGGCTGTGGGAGGTGATTCGGCGGTCTTCACCGATGCACGGTTGAACAATGGAGATATGGTTAGTTGTGTCATGCATTCCAGTTTGACCTGTGCTACGCCGGATTCGGCGCAGCCGATCGCGATGGTCATCTATCCGTTACCGGTGATCAACCTGACACCGGATACGGTGATTGCGGGTGGTTCGAGCATTCAGTTGTCGCCGTTGATCGGCGGGGAAATCGTGTCGTATACCTGGACTCCGGCGACGGGGCTGGATATTGCGGGGATTGCTGATCCTATTGCAACGCCGGAAGGGACGACGACGTATCAGCTGACGGTAGTTACGACGAATGGGTGTGTGGCGAAGGCGGCTGAGGTCGTGGGGGTATTCTACCGGCTGGCGATGCCGGGGGCGTTTACGCCGAATGGGGATGGTCGGAATGATGTGTTCCGGGTACCGCCGTCGGTCCCGGTGATGGTGTATCGGTTAGCGGTGTATGACCGGCACGGGGCTTGTGTATATTCGGGAGAGGGCGCGGGTGCGGTGTGGGATGGGAGTTTCAATGGGCATGCGCAGCCGGCGGGGGTGTATGTATGGTATTTGGAATATGAGAATCCGCTCACCAACCGGAAGGAGATGGCGAAAGGGACGGTGGTGCTGGTCAGATAGGCGCGCGGCGCGCGGGGAACTTCGTCGGAGCTGCTTCGACACGCTCCTCCTCGTTCGTAACCTTCGCTTCGCTCGGTTATGCGTGGGGCGGCGCCGCGCGCGATGAAGTTTACTCTGTTTTCAGACTAATGGCAGGGTTCACCCGGGAGGCGCGCCAGGCGTGGTAGCTAACGGTTGCGAAGGCTACGAGCAGGACGGCGAGGCCGGAGAGGGGGAAGGTCCAGACAGGGAAGGTGATCCGATAGGAAAAGTCGTTCAACCAATTGGCGGAGGCGATCCAGGCCACGGGGGTAGCGATTGCAAGAGCGACAAGGATCAGCAGGATAAAATTTCGGGCAAGCAGCAGGGCGATATTGAGACCGTTGGCGCCCAGAACTTTGCGGATGCCGATCTCTTTGGTCCGTTGGACGGTGCTGATGGCGGCGAGCCCGAAGAGGCCGAGCAGCGCGAGGAAGATGGCAAGGGCGGAGAAAAAAGTGAAGAGCTGGCCGGTGCGTTGTTCGGATTGATAGAGCCGATCATAATCTTCGTCGAGGAAATGGTAGCTGAAGGGACGATCCGGGACAATCGACTTCCACGTGGTTTGCAGGCGATCGATCTGTGCGGGAAGCTGGCTGCCCGTGATGCGGACCAGAAGAAAGTGGACGTATCCGGTATCCGGGAACATGATCAGCGGGCCGATGGGTTCGCGCATGGACGTAAAATTGAAATCGCGGACGACGCCGACGACGAGGCCGGAGTTGCCTTTGGAAACCCGTTTTCCGATCGCCTGGTCAGGGGTCCAGCCCAATTTGCGGACGGCGGATTCGTTCAGGATAAATCGGTAGAGCGGTCGGGTTGAGTCCTGGGCGGTGATCTCGGGGAGATCGTTGGCGGTGAAGTCTTTTCCGGCCAGAAGGTGCATGTTCATGGTAGCGATGAAATTGAGGTCGGTGGGGATTGCATGGACGGAAACAGTTACTTGTTCCTTGCCGTTGTTGGTGCTGATACCGTCCTCCCAACCTACGGAGACAGGGAGGTTATAGGACCCGGAGATGTTGATCAAGCCGGGGAGCCGGCTCATGGCGGTCTTGATCGTTTGGTAGCGGTTATGCATGCGATAATCGATCGGCAATACCACCACATGATCCCGGTCGAAGCCCAGGTCTTTGTGGCGGATAAAGTCCATCTGCCGGAGAATGACTGTAGTTGTTATGATGAGGAACAGGGAGATGGCGAATTGGAGAACGACGAGGGAGCGGCGGAGACCGTTGTGTCCGCCGGTGACGCGGAAGCCGGACCGCAGGATGCTGGTCAGGCGGGTGTTGGAGAGGACGAGGGCAGGATAGGCGCCGGCCAGGAAACCGATGAGGATTGTGGCGGCGAGGAGCATTGATAAAGGGCCGGGCTGGATCAGGTCGGT
>DATMLR010000417.1:0-3193 GCA_035570015.1 Puia sp. | reverse complement strand
CATTGGGGTTCTCGCGCCGGAACGTTTCGCTCATTCCCATGATATCCTGCAATTGGAAGATGCACCATTGTGCGGGGGAATTGAGGTGCTGCAGAATGATCGCGCGATTGACCCAGGGCTCGCAGAATTGCGGAGCCTCGCCCCACTGACCTAGTTCGTTATTGTAGAACCGCTGCGTCTTGGCGCGGTCCTCTTCCCACCAGCCGCGAATCGTGCTCATATCATGCGTAGAAGGCGTGACTACAGAGAGATAGGGCGCTTCGGCAGGATGGAAGAACTCCCGGGCGGGATTCTTTGGCATCCGCTGGATCTCCAAACTGAGGATGCCGAGCCGGCGCATGACATCGGGCACGCAGCGCGGGACCATCCCAAGGTCTTCGCCGAACACGAGCATATTCGTGGCTCGTTTCAGTGCAGGTAGTTTACGCATCGCCTCTTTTTCCCAGAAATCGTCCTGCCGGTAATAAAAATAATTTACATAGAGGTCTTTCAGTTGCTGCTGGGTATGCCATTCGAGGTAACGGAAGGAGGAAGTACGCTCCATATCGATCCGGAAATGGAATTGTTGATGTCCGGAGCCTTCGATCTCGAGTAAAATAACATTGGAAACGAGGTCAAAAAGACCAGTGCGGATGCGGTCGGAAAAGTCGGAACGTTCCCGCTGCTTCCAACAGTTGTCGATGCTGCGCTGGGTGCCGTATCCATCGCGAAGGACGTACATCCCGCCAGTGCGCGGTTCGAGGAAATTCGATTTTACAAAGTCGGAGTCATGGCCGAAGATCTCCCAGAGGACCGCATCGTTGATGAAGGGTTTTACATAGCGCTCGGGGTCGAACCAGATATTCCGTTCCTGGAACTCGCTCCGGCGGACAGGGATGGCGGGATCGAAATGTCCCAGGATGCCTTCAACTACGTCCATCGGTATGCTCCAGATGCGGAAGAAGCCCAGGATATGGTCGATGCGGAAGGCGTCGAAGTAGTTGCGCATGTGCTCGAACCGCCGCTTCCACCAGCCATAGCCGTCCTTGCGCATCTCGTCCCAGTTGTAGGTCGGGAAACCCCAGTTCTGCCCCTTGATCGCGAAGTTATCCGGCGGGGCGCCCGCCTGCTGGTCCATATGATAGAGCCGGGGTTCCATCCAGGCGTCGCAGCTATAGCGATAGATGCCGATGGGGATATCCCCTTTCAGGATGACCCCATGCTCATGGGCATAGTCGACAGCGTCACGGAGTTGGAGATGGAGATGATATTGGATGAAATATTGCAGGAGTATGGCGTCATAGTGCGGGCTGCCGGGGGCAGTATATTCCCTGATCGTATCGGCATGATAATGACTGTGTACAGTCCAGGTTGTGAAATCAGGTGTATGGTGCTTGTCCCGAAGATAACAGAAGGCGGCATAGGGAATGAGCCAGGCGCTGTTCCGGTCAAAAAATTCGAGAAAATCGGGGTCTTCTTCAAATTCTTCTTTCTGTAACTCGTACAGTTCTTTAATTGTTAATAATTTAACGCGTAACACCTGCTCGTAATCCAATTCAGGCAGGCTATTGAGTTCCTTTTGTTTCTTCCGGAGGGGTTTGATGAGGCTTGCATATTTCTTGCCGGCGCAGTTCCTGAGGTTGAGGTAGATGGGATGCAGAGCGAAGGCGGAGATGGCGGCATAGGGATAAGAATCGAGCCAGGAATAAGTAGCCGTAGTATCCTGCACGGGCAGGATCTGGACCAGCCGCAGGCCGCACTTGACGGCCCAATCGATGAGTAGTCTGAGGTCGGTGAACTCCCCTACCCCCAGGGAATCTTCACTGCGCAGACTGAAGACGGGGATGGCGACCCCGGAACCATGCCAACCGGTATTGGGCTCGCGGATGAAACCATCGTGGAGGATACTGATCTTATTGGGTCGGGCATCGCCGGGCAGGCTGCGGTTTGGCCCAGCCTCCCAACCAACGAAAGTTTTGGCCTTTTTATTCCAGATACCATATTTATATTCGATCGGAAAGTTCTCCGGCGGAACGGATAGATATGCTGTCCACCAGCTACCATCCGGCGAGAGGTGGATGGGATCCTGCTGGCTCCAATCGTTCAGGGCGCTGCCGCTACCGAGGAGACAGACGGTTTCGCCTTCGGCAAGCAAAGGCGCTTTTACCCGAAAAACGTGGGTATAGTCGATCCGCGGCCGTCCCTTTCTGGCGGCCTTATGGTGGGGCAGCAGCGTCTCGCGGAAGGGGGAGGTGTAAAAGACGTTCTCATATTCGCCGGCATAGTCCCAGGTGTCAATAACCTGGATCTCGGCAACCCCGGGTTTTGGTGGATCGATCCCGCGGTCGTTTCCGCCTTCTTCCGTGAGGACCCCGTCCTGTCCTTTGAGGATGTAGTGGTAGGTAAGCGATTCAGCAGGGAAGCCATCGAGTTGGAGGCTCGCATGCCAGAATTCATTGTTGACGTATTGTAAAGGAAAACTTTTCTCGGGATCATCTTCTCCCAATACAGTCCAATTACCTGAAAGCCATATGGATTGTCCCGGCTGGGTGTAGAAGCGTAGGTAGAAATCGATCTTCATGGTTATGTCAGCAACTTTTTTCTTAAGCAGGCAATCAATGGAACCGGCCCCCGGCGCCGATAATGTGTACTTTTTACATTATGCCGCTAATTTAGACTAAATTT
The DNA here is from genome assembly GCA_035570015.1 of Puia sp. Classification (GTDB taxonomy): domain Bacteria; phylum Bacteroidota; class Bacteroidia; order Chitinophagales; family Chitinophagaceae; genus Puia. Next base: position 529 of record DATMLR010000417.1, on the reverse strand, counting down.
TTGATTATGAATCAACGCAACCGGTGACTTTTTGAGGTAATTGACCTAATTTCGCAAAAATAGTTTCAAAAAAGTAGTATTCATGGAACAGAAAAAGAAAAATACCGGCATATTTTGGCTCTTCTTTTTGGTCTCGTCGGCAGTATTTGTTTGGGCGATCGCGGCGCATTTTGAGTACCTCACCCTGATATTACCTTTTGTCGGCACTTTTTTCGTGAAAGCGCTCGATATTATCTAAGTATACTTTATTAAATCTTGATAAAAATGGCCACTTGCGCGCAGGTGGCTTTTTCATTCCGGCAAATTTATGAACGTTGGGGCATATTATTCTGGAGCGATCGGAGCTTGTGATGAGCGCTTGGAGCAGATCCGACGGAGGACCGGTGCCGTGTCGGGATTGCGGTTGCTGGTCTTTTCGGGGCTTATCTGGACGGTCTGGGAACTGATCGGGGGCTGGTCATTGTGGTGGGCAGCGGCGGCACTGGGATCGGCGGCCGGGTTCGTTGGCTCGGTGAATTGGTATTTTCGA
>DATMLR010000416.1:0-4292 GCA_035570015.1 Puia sp. | reverse complement strand
GATGCCGAAGAAGTTGGCGTCGAGCTTGCCGTTGCCGTTCTCGTCGTGATAGCAGGCGACGGCATAGGTTCCTTTAGGCAGCTTGTCGAGCCGGAAGGTGCTGATGCCGTTGACGATCCGGGCGTAGACCAGGCGGAATGCACTTTTGGGGTCTTTGGGGAAACCTTTTTCGCTGTTGTAGAGACTGAGGTAGAGCGTTCCCTTATCGCTGTGGATACCGGACACGGTAATATCAAGTGTATATTCCTGTGCGGAGACTGAGATTCCCGTTACCAGCATCGTCCAACCTAATATGATGAAAACTCGCATTTTGTCGATCAACTTAGTTTTTGATTGAAAAAGTCGATCGTTCGTTGCCAGGCAAGTTCTGCGGCGGCCTTGTCATACCGGGGTGTCGTATCGTTATGAAACCCGTGGTTGACATTGGGGTAAATGTACGCGGTATATTCCTTATTGTTGGCTTTCAGCGCGGCTTCATATGCGGGCCAGCCGTCGTCAATTCGGGTATCGAGGCCTGCATATTGCAGGAGGAGCGGCGCTTTGATCAGCGGTACCTGGTCGAGGGGGGGCTGCATGCCATAGAAGGGAACAGCTGCGGCAAGGTCAGGCAGTTTCACTGCCATCAGGTTCGCGATGCCGCCGCCGAAGCAAAATCCAACTACACCGACTTTACCATTGCAGTCAGGGCTCTTTCGCAGGTATTCAAAGGCGTCGATGAAGTTTTGGAGCATTTCGTTCTGATCCCTTTTTGCCTGCATTTCGCGGCCTTTGTCATCGTTGCCGGGGTAGCCGCCCAGTGGGGTCAATGCATCGGGAGCAATGGAAATGAAGCCGGCCAGGGCGAGCCTCCTGCCTACGTCTTCGATATAGGGGTTGAGCCCGCGGTTCTCGTGGACCACCACGACGCCCCCAAGCTTTTTTGTAGCATCGGCCGGTTTGGACAGGAGTGCTTTGATGGTTCCACCGCCTTTTGGGGAATCATAGTTGATATAGTCAGATTTGATCCGAGGATCGCCCGGTGTTACCTGCAGGGTATTCTTGTAGTCAGGCATCAGGAAGCTCATCATAGCAGGTACGGTAAGGCCGCCGACCGCATAGATGGAAAGTTTCTCCACAAAATCGCGTCGGTTGATCCGGCTGTGCGCGTAGTCGTCGTACAAGTCAAAGACTTCCTGACGAATATCTTCTTTCTTTACCAAGTTGTTGCCCATAAAAGTGGTGTATTTGGTGAGAGGGGGTATGAATTTACGGCAATTTTTGGAGAAAGTGATCATCTACGGCAATCCCCACTCTAAACCGGCATAGTAAGATGCTTGGGTGACTTGTCTCGACACGGTTATTCGATTCGGCGACTGCTGGCCGGGGATATATCCGGAAGCGAATTCAGGATTGGCTGTCAGCAGGTCGACAGTAGTGATTGTGTTGAAAAGGTTGGCCGCTTTGACGAAGGCTTTGAAATGGCTGCCGAATCTTTTCTCAAGGGACGCGTCCAGGAGCGCGTAACCTCTTTCCCAATAATCGAGCCCATACCAACCTGATGCGGAATAAATGCGCCGGCCGGTGTAGATCGCCGTAATTCGACCGACCCAGCCACGGCGGTCATTGTTGTAGACGAAGCTGGCGTTAGCCAGTTGCTGAGATTGGCCTTGCAGCGGTCTGGTCTCATTTCGGGAAACGATAACCAGATTGCTGGAAGGGTCGTTGGGGTTCTGGCGGGTAACGAATTTGGATTGGACGGTAATGCTGCTGCTTGTATTGGTGTATGCGGCCTGGACACCAAATTTGCCGAAATATTTGCTTGCCGTCAATTCGAACCCGTAATCGGTGGCTGCAGGAGCGTTCCGCATTTGAGCCGTCAGCTCCCCGGCGGGAGTATACGAAAGTCCCTGAGAAGGCAGCGGGTACAATTCGTCTCCCGCATTTAACAGGGTCATTTCATAAGGATCGGCAATGTGCTTGAAGAATACGCCGGCCTCGAAGAAATCCAGGCCGCCAGGATACCATTCGTACCGTAGGTCGGCGTTATCGGCACGTGATCTCCGGAGGAAGGGGTTGCCGGCTTCCACATAGTCCTCATAGGTGATAGAATAAAACGTAACATCATATAAGGCGGGCCGGGAAAGGCTTTCGTACCAGGCGGCGCGAAGCTGTTGCTTTGTTCTGAGTTTGTAGCTTACCTGTGCTGAAGGGAGGTAGTCGGCATACCGGATGGTGCCTTCTTTCCCGTAAGTCAAGGTGGGGTCAATAGAAGAAACGAATTGCTGGTACGTATTCTCGTAGCGAAGTCCTGCGAGCCATTCGGCCTTTTTGCCTTTAAGGGAGAGCGACGCATAGGCCGCGCCGATACCTTCATGAGCGGTATAGGTATTGGGATTGGCGACGGCGCCATAGGGATCCTGCGGTCCATTGTTGTTTGTCCAAACGGCGTGATAGATATCGATGAAGGGTTGACCGTACGATCCGGTTATGGCAGGTTGAAAAGTGTAACTGTTATAGAAATTATCGCGGTCTTTTATCCGATCGAGGCCACCGGCCGCAATGGTGAATTCATGGCCTTTGACGGTCAGGTGGTAGTCGGCATCGAAGTAGCCGGACAAGTCCTGTTCGCGATTGCGAAGCCAGATGCGGGTCAGGGGATCGAGGAGCAGCGGGCTCCGGGCAATGCTCCCGTTCGGCTGTTCGATCGCGGCGGTGCCGGCCGAGAGTTCCGCCCAATCGGGGTACAGGCCCGTGGCGACAGCATAGGCCAGTGTCCATCGAATATTGATCGCCGTTACCGGCCGATGGGTTCCCCGCAGACAGGCGCTATAGAGGTCCTGAATGTGAAGGCGGCTGCGGTCCAAAACGGTGATCCGGCCGGTGCCGGGTTCGCTCCGTCCTTCGTCAAGGCTGGTATCGATGCGGTGGCGGCTTTCAATGTCTTGCTGGTTCGTGTAGAATTGGTATAGATCAATGGAGTTCTTCGGGTTGAGGGCGAGGTCGAGTTTCGCATGCAATCCTTTCCGGTTAATGGTTGCGGCATAGCGGTCCAGATAGAAGTCTGTCAGGCCGGGGGCATTGTTAAGCTGGGGTTCGTTGTTCTGTGGGATGAAGAAACTATTGACAGCGGTTTTGACCGACTGATAGTCGCCGGCGATAAGCACCCCGAGCTTATCGTTGAAATAACGCCGGCCCCAGGTGAGGCTACCCATTAAGTCGGGAGCGGCCTGGCGATCGGTGAAATAGAGGTTGGCTTTCGTAAAGTCGTCGCCGGCGGCAGCATAAGCAGGGCCATGAAGTTGGTAGGGCGATTCTTTCTGAATGACGTGGTTGTCAAATGACAGATAGGATTGACCGATAAGAGCCTGATTAAATCCGGTTGACAATCTCAATTTGAGGATCGGTTCCTTTGGAGCGTCGCGGAGCACCAGGTTGACCACGCCGCCGATGGCATCCGCTTCCATCGAAGGTGCGAGGCTTTTATAGACTTCTATGCGCTCTACCATACCTGCCGGGAAGATCGCAAGCGATACGTAGCGGCTGCGGTCGCCGGGGCTGGGTATCTTTATTCCATCGATAAGCGTATAGTTGTATTTGGGGTCGATGCCGCGAATGATGGTAAGATCCGACTGGCCCGAGTGATCCATTGTTACGGAAAGTCCGTTCACGCGCCGGGTGATATCGGCTACGGAGAGATCGGAAGACTGCGCTATATTCTCTGCCGATATGATATCAACGATCTTTACTGACAAGCGTTGGATTTGCAACGCATTTCTGTCGGAGCCATTATCCGTATACCCGGTTACGGTGACTCCCGGCAGCGTGTCGCGCGGAATGGGCCGGGCCGCTGCGGCGGCTGAAATGATCAGGCTGTAAAGTGCCAGGCAGCATGCCGTCCGCTTTTTCATAACTAATGTTGGTTGCCCGATCCGTCGGACTGATAGGCGCCGATATCCTTGCCGGGGGGCGTTATTTCGGTTGCGCCAAAAACGGGGTCGACCTTGACCATGGCGTAGGGAGCAAAGCCGGTGTATCCTTTACCGACGGCTGGTGAACCGGACTGCAGCCTTAAATTATAGCTGCCGACGTAGTTGGCGTTATTGAAATTCGTAGTTACGGGCAGGGGCAAGGGATAGTTTACAAAGTTTGGGTTGTTGGCTCCGGGGGTCGTGGCGTCACCGCCATTGATATCGGAAGTTTGCTGCACCGAAATAAACCCCACCGGCAGAAATTGGTCGGTTATAGCGGTATCATCCCCATAATTGTACGTGTATCCGTATCTCGTGTTTGCGGTATCGGCAGCGGGAGTGGTG
>DATMLR010000415.1:0-7026 GCA_035570015.1 Puia sp. | reverse complement strand
AATGGGTGACCTATAAGGTCCTACTCAACCAGGACCCCTCTGTCCGCGCGGATATGGTCATCCTGCTCGTGGATGCCAGCAACCTCAAACGAAACCTCCTTTTCTGTTCGCAGATCATCGATCTCAAAATACCCGTCGTGGTGGCGCTGACCATGATGGACCTCGCTGGGAAAAAAGGTATCGAGATCGATGTGGAAGGGTTGGAAAGGGAGCTGGGTATCCCCGTCGTGATCGTTAACCCCCGGAAGAATAAAGGCATCCCACAGCTCAAGAAGATCGTGGAATGGCGCGCCCGACAGTTGCACCACGCTGTCCCCCGCGACTTCATCTCCAACCATGACCTCGCGTCGGACGCCATTTCGGATGTCCGCCGGCTTTTCCCTGAGATCAGCGACTATACGGCCATCCATTACCTGATCAACCACGAACATTTGCATCTCAGCCCGGCGCTCCAGATCAGCGTGGAAAAGATCGAATCCACCCATCACTTCAACCATACCCGCATCCAGGCCGAAGAGATCCTCCAGCGTTACTCGCGCATCCGGACAATTATGAAGCACACGGTCTCCGAACCCGACCCGCTGGAGAAGACCCTCTTCACCGAACGCCTCGACAAACTATTCCTTGACCGGACCTGGGGATACATCATCCTGCTGGTCGTGCTGTTCCTGCTGTTCCAGAGCGTTTTCTGGCTGGCTCAGTTCCCGATGGATGCCATCGACTGGTCGTTCTCTCAAGTCGGAGGCTGGCTGGGCCAGCACCTGCCTACGGCGTGGTGGAGCAACCTGCTTGTCAACGGCCTGCTGGCCGGCCTCAGCGGTATCCTCGTTTTTGTGCCGCAGATCATGATCCTCTTCGGGCTGATCACCGTCCTCGAAGACACCGGCTATATGGCGCGCATCAGCTTCCTCACGGATAAGCTGATGCGAAAGGTTGGGCTGAACGGGAAGAGCGTCATGCCGATGATCAGCGGCTTCGCCTGTGCCGTGCCGGCTATCATGAGTGCCCGCAGCATCGAGAACAAGAAGGAACGGCTCCTGACCATCCTCATCACCCCGTTGATGAGCTGCAGCGCCCGCCTCCCGGTCTATACCATACTGATCGCCCTTGCGATCCCCCGCAGGGACGTCCTGGGCATCTTCAGCCTCCAGGGCCTCGTGATGATGGGACTGTATATGCTGGGGCTGCTGATGGCTATGGTTGTCAGTTACGTCGCCAAATGGTTCATCCGGCTGAAAGAAAAAAGCTATTTTATCCTTGAATTGCCGATGTATCGCGCGCCCCGCTGGAATAACGTCGTAGTGACCATGATGAACAAGGCCCGGATCTTTGTGACCGACGCGGGGAAAGTTATTATGGTAATTAGTTTGATCCTGTGGGGACTTAGTTCGTTTGGGCCGGGGCATGCGGCCCCGGGACGGGCGGGTCAAACGGAACAGGAGAAGGCGTCTGCCAAGCTTGAAAACTCCTACGCCGGCCGTCTCGGTCATATCATCGAACCGGTCATCCGTCCCCTGGGTTATGATTGGAAGATCGGGATCGCGCTGATCACCTCCTTTGCCGCCCGGGAGGTTTTTGTGGGGACGATGGCTACGCTATACAGTGTCGAAGGCGGCAAGGACGCCGACCGGCAGACCCTGCACCAACGCATGCAATCCGCCCGGCGGGAGGACGGGACGCCCGTCTACACTTTGGCGACCGGTGTTTCCCTGATGATCTTTTATGTATTCGCGATGCAATGTATGAGCACGCTGGCGGTCGTGCGGCGCGAAACCCGCAGCTGGAAATGGCCGCTGATCCAGCTGGTCTATATGACGGGGCTGGCGTATATCGCCAGTCTGATCGCGTATCAATTGTTGAAATAGGGCGCGGGTTGAAACGCGTGTCGAAATAGGGCGCGTTTATTCCGTCCGAAGGTTTTTTATGGGATTGGCTCTCGCCGCCCGGATCGTCTGCACGCTCACCGTCAGCATACCCAATAGCAGGACGACTATGCCCGGCAGCAGGAAGGCCCAGAAGCTGACAGGTGCACGATAGACGTAATCCTGGAGCCAGCGGTGCGTAAAATACCAGGCGACCGGCGAGGCGATGACCAGCGACACGCCGATGAAAAGGACGATATCCCGGGTGAGCATGAACGCAACGCCGGTAACCCTGGCGCCTAGGACTTTGCGGATGCTGATCTCTTTGCTCCGCTGCTCCGTCGAGAAGAGCGAAAGCCCGAAGAGACCCATGCAGGAAATGAAGATCGCGATGGCCGCGGCCACGTTGATGAGGGTTTCGGTCTTTTCCTCCTTCGCATAGAGGGCGGCGATCGTGTCATCGAGGAAGCTGTAGGTGAAGGGAGTGCCCGGATACAATTTCTTCCAGATCTGCTCGATCTGCGCCAGGGTATTCTTCACGGCTGGGATCGATTTACCCTTTGAGGCCAGCTTCACCCCAATGCTGTTCTCCGAAGGGGCGACGTCGAAGATAACCAGCGGCTTTATCGGCGCGCGGTACGAGTTTTCATGGTAGTCCGCCACGACGCCGACAATGGGATAAGACTGGCCGACAAGGGAAAGGGACTGGCCCACGGCTTCCTGTGGCGTCGGAAATCCCGCGGCCTTCCGCATCGATTCATTGATGACCAATTCCCGCATGCTGTCGCGGTAGCTGCCTTCGACGAGGTTCCTGCCCGCGAGCAGATGAATATCGTACAACCGGATAAAATTAGAATCGGCGGTCTGCAGGCTCGGCTGGACCTCGCGCTCGCCTCTACCTTTGAATCCCTGCTCCATATTGATCGTAAAATCGCTGATGGGAGCGTTGGATTGACGCGCGACGTTGACAATACCGGACAGGTGCCGAAGTCGCTCCGCGAAGAGCGCCGGTTTCGAGGTGGAGTCCGAAGGTCCTGCGGGCAATAGAAGGATCGCGTCGGTATTAAACCCAATGTCCCTTGACCGCATATAGTCGATCTGGCGGGTGACGATAACGGTGCTGATGATGAAGATGAGGGAAATCGCAAACTGGAAAACGATGAGCGCTTTCCGGAGATTCCAGCCGCTTCCGCCCTTTCGGGACGCTACCCCCTTCAGGCAAAGCACCGGAAGATAACCGGACAAGACCCTCGCGGGATACAGCCCCGCGAGCATCGTGACGGCCACGACCAGCAGCAGAATGAAGCCCAGGTTTGCCGCGTCGAAAAGGTGACTGACGACACCGGCGGCGATCCAGCTTCGAAACGCCCCCAGTACCGGCCTTACCGCCAGGACGGCTATAACCAGCGCGGCAACCGTCAGCAGGAAGGTTTCCATCAGGAACTGCAGGGTGATGCTTCGGCGGCTGCCGCCCATGACCTTCCGGACGCCGATCTCTTTGCTCCGGCGAACGGAGAGTGCGGTAGAAAGATTGATGAAGTTGATCGCCCCCAGCAGCAGGATGAAGGCCGCGATCCCCATGAGGGCATACAGAGTTGGTAAATGCGCCTTTTGAGCGCCGTCCGCGACCGTCATGTCAAAGTGGACGTCGGCCAGGGGCTGGAGAACGAGATCGTACTTGAAATCAGGGGGCTCCGCGCGCAGTTGGGCAAGCGAATGCAACTGGGCGTTCACCCTGGCCGGCGAGGCATCGGGAAGTAACTGGATGTAGGCCCTGGACGAAGATGGGCTGAGCACAGGACGCTCTCCATTTTGCAATTCTGTTTCGCTTGGCTGGTGCGGGCTGGTACGGGAAATGAATTCCGTGAATGGAATATCGGTAGGTTCGGTCCAGTCTTTTATGATGCCCGATACCTGCGTCTGCAGGGAGTCGTTAAAAACCAGGGTCCGGCCGATCGATTGGTCCGGCGGGATATTGCCGAAGTATTTTCGGACTGCCGCCGTTGTCAGGACGACTTTGTTCGGCGCCGCCAGCGCCGTGGCCGGATCTCCAGCCAGCCAGCGGTATTGAAAGATGCGGAAATACTCAGGGCTCGCGATAATCGTGGAAGACAGCTCGGCCCCCCGCCCGGTCCCCGCGATGCCGTTGTCAAACTTGCGATGCGGGTCATCGCCGCCGGGTACCGCAATCTTTGCCGAATACAGCACATAGGGCGCCAGCGTCTGGACGCCCGTCAACTTACCGGCGGCCGCGGGCGCCAGATCGAGGGGTGAACTCGCGCGCTTCTGGAGGTTGCGAAACCCGGGGATGGCCAGTGTCTCGACGACCCGGTAGATCCGGTTGCCGCCGGGATGGAAGGCATCCGTGCTGAACTCATAGTGCGAAATAAGGAAAATGACCAGACAAGTGCAGATGCCGAGTGAGAGACCGAAGACATTGATGCAGGAATAGATAAAGTTGTGGCGAATATTTCGCCAGGCGGTGGTAAAATAGTTCTTTATCATTCGCGACGGTTGTTTTGGTAGTGAGCAAAAATTGTTCAAAATCCATAAAATCGCGTCACAACACGCCCAGCCCTGCCAACTCCTCCCGGAACAATGCCGGCGTCCGGAAATGGATACCGATAAACCCCAGTTCCCGCGCGGGCAGCACGTTGCGGATATTGTCGTCCACGTAAATGGCCTTTGCCGGCTCGATCCCGAACCGCTGGATCAGCAACCGATAGATCTCCGGAAAAGGCTTGCGCATTTTCTCCTCCCCCGATACCAGCCGGCCATCAAACCAGTGCAGGAACTCAAACAGCTCCATCGCCACGGGAAAAGTCTCTGCGCTCCAATTGGTCAGCGCATACAGTTTCAACTGGCCGCGTGCTTTTAGTTCGCGGAAGATCTCGACCGTCTCCTGGATCGGGCCGCCGAGCATCTCCGTCCAGCGGTCATAGTAGGCGCGGATGGCGGGCTCGTGTGCGGGGTATTTTGCCACCAGGTGTTCCGTGGCCTCCGCCAGGGAGCGGCCCGCATCCTGTTCTTCGTTCCAATCCGGCGTACAGACTGTCGACAGGAACCATTTTCGCTCCTTCTCATCGGGAATGAGCTTGTTATAGAGGTAATCGGGGTTCCAGTCGATCAGCACCCCGCCAAGGTCGAAAACCAGCGTATTTATTGTCGTCCGGGTATTATTGGTCGTCATAATTAGTCGTCATCCAATTTTTATTAACCGTTCCACTGCCGATTCCAGCGTGGATTCCTTTTTGGCAAAACAGAACCGGACCACCCGGTCGTCCTTCCCCGCAGTATAGAAGACGGATACCGGAATGGTCGCGACGCCGAACTCTTTGGTGATCCGGATGGCAAAATCCGCATCGGGCTCGTCACTGATCCGGTCGTAGCTGTACAGTTGAAAATAACTTCCGTAAGAGGGCAAGGGCGTGAACCGCGTTTGCGTCATGAGTTGCCCAAAATAGTCCCGCTTCCGTTGCATAAAGGCTCCGAGCGAGAGATAAGCGTCCCGATTGGTCAGGAAGCGGGCCAGTCCGAACTGGGTGGGCGAGTTACAGCTAAAGCAATTGAACTGGTGGACTTTTCGGAACTCTTTCATCAGAGCTGGTGAGGACACGCTGTACCCCAGCTTCCAGCCGGTACAGTGATAGATCTTCCCGAACGAGAACGACACGAAGGCCCGCTGCAGCAGGTCGGGATACCGCAGGATGGATTGATGGGGAATCCCATCGAAGATCAGATGTTCGTATACTTCGTCCGAATGGATCAGGATGTTGGTCCCCTTGACCAAACTGCGCAGCTGTTGCATATCTTCCGGCCGGAGGACCGCGCCCGTGGGATTATGCGGCGAATTCAGCAGGATCATCCGGGTGCGCGGTGTAACCTGGCTGCGAACCTCCTCCCAGTCGATCCGGTAATCCGGAAACTGAAGATTGATCCGCACCGGGATCGCACCGTTGATCTCAATATTGGGAATATAGCTATCGTATGCGGGCTCGAACACGATCACCTCGTCCCCCGGCCTGAGTACCGTTGTGAGCGCCGTATAGATCGCATAGGTTCCGCCCGGCGTCACGGTGATCTGGGTCTCCGGGTCGACCGCCGTCCCATACAACCCTGCAATCTTTTCCGCCAGTACTTCACGAAGGCCTGCCAGGCCGTTCACATGCACATATTGGTTATGGCCGTCACGCATGGCTTGCGAGACAAGGGCTACCAGCTCTTCATTCATGGGGAAATCAGGGAACCCCTGACCGAGATTGACCGCACCCAGTTGGGCCGCCAGCGAGCTCATCACCGTGAAGATGGTTGTCCCAACGTTGGGAAGTTTGCTTTCGATCATCGGAGCTTTGTGTTCGATCATTTTATCTCAATATCATCTTATCTCAATGTTTTCCGAGCGGACCTGCGTCTCGCCATGAAACCGCAGAAATACCTGCGCGACGGTCACGACATCTTTTTGACAATACTCCACGATCCGGGCGAGATCCCGTTGCCCCCAATAGACTTCTCCCACCTGACTGCCGTCGATATCGTCCTTGGGGGTGGCGATCCCAAGCGTATGGGCCAGCAGATTTAACGAGATGTAGCTTTTGAATTCGCCGAACTTCCAAAGTTCCATCGTATCCAGATGGGGGATCTCCCAGGGTTTCTTCCCGGCAAGGTTCAGCACCGACGGCAGCCGCATCCCGTGAATGACCATCCTTCGGCATAGATACGGAAAGTCAAAATCCTTACCGTTATGCGCGCAAAGGAACTTCTGGCCTTCCGAGCCCCACTTGTGCAGCAGGTCCCAGAACCTCAGCAGAACGTCTTTTTCGTCGTCACCATAGAAGGATTTGAGCAGCAGTTTGCGATCTGCGGGCGGGCCCGAAAGGACCCCGCAGCTGATGCAGATGATCTTGCCGAACTCGGCATAGATAGCTGCACGGCCATACACTTCTTCGGGGGTGCCGGGTTTATCGCGCAGCATATTCTCGGCCTTGTGGCGCCAAAGCGCCGCCCAGTCTTCGGGCACTTCCCCGAAAGTGGAATACTGCGACACCGTTTCGATGTCCAGGAAAAGGATGGTATGTAGCGGATATTGCACCCTTACCTAAAGATACTGATCTCCCTTATTCCGTCTCACTTCGGCAACATATTCTTTGATCTCCTGTTCTTTTTC
>DATMLR010000414.1:0-2757 GCA_035570015.1 Puia sp. | reverse complement strand
TTTGAGTATTTTCTACCCGGACCCCGCCTAATACCTGCAAGTTCCTCCACGTCATAAACTTTGCCTGAATAAATCCGGCTCCCACCTTTTCGTGCGCGGTATAATTACCGAGGTTCACGGCTGTATAGTTGCCCTGGCCGTCGCCGGGTGTCTGGAAATACAAGGGCACGGACTGAATATTGGTAAAGGGAGTGGTAGGGCTGGAGACATTAGCCTGCAAGGCGTAGTCATTCTCGTAGTTGTCACGGGTCTTGTAACGGTACATGCCGCCGGTCATGAATTCGACGTCACGTCGGAAGAGCGTGGGTTTGTAGGTCAGGTTGCCGTAGCCGGCGAGGTCCTGGTCTTTGTTGTGCTGCCAACGATGGGTGACGACATTCGAGGTGCCGTTGGGAATATAATTAAGCGTGCTATCGACGTTCCCTTTGGTGTCGCGGTAGACAAACTCGTTCCAGGTGTAGGTAGCCTGGTCGGGAAGATGCTGGGTGGCATCGGAATATACCGCGCTCCAGTTCACGCCTACGCGATTGCCGAGCTGATGATCGCCCTGGAGGGTACCGTTGTAGATATCCTGGATCTGCCACGTAGAACGGTACTGAGGGCTCATCGTGGTCTCCGTGGCGGTAGAGTTCAGACCGGCGGTGCTGCTGTCGGGAGTAAACCGCGTCTCGTACTGATCCTGGTGGACATACATGTTGAACAACGAGATCTTGTTCCTGCGGTTGAAGATATAGTCGATCTTATTCTGCAGACCGAAACGCTGTGTCTGGCTGTTGAATTGCCGGACATAGGAGTCGGAAGGGTTCAGGCTATTGGGCACCGGTTGGGGCAGGGGCTGGGCATCGGGTACGAGACGATCCGAGATCGTGCCTTTGAACAGGTTCTGATAGCTGGCCGAGAGGATAACCCCCAGTTTGCCACCGGCGAACCGGTCACCGATCGTGAGACCGTACGTACTGTTAACGGGATTCGACCGATTGTAGTACTGGAGATTGCTGGTCGTGAAGTCGGAGGGCTGGGACTGGTAGTTATTGCCATTGATCTCGGCCGGCGACAGTTTGTTGATACCCGTGTGCAGGAAAGCCGTGAAGGGACGTTCCGAAAAGATGGTAGAATAGCCGCCGGAGATGTTGGCTGTGAGCAGGAAATGGTCGGGAGCGCTTTTCATCACCAGGTTCATCGTGCCGCCGATGGCATCACCTTCCATATTGGGGGTGAGTGCTTTGATCACTTCCAGGCGCTCCAGCATCTCCGAGGGGAAGAGGTTCATGGGGACAAAGCGATAGATATTGTCCGGGCTTGGGATCTTGATGCCGTTCACCAGGACATTGTTGTAGCGCTGGTCCATGCCGCGGATGATCGCATAGCGGCCGTCGCCGGAATTATCGCGGGCGATGGTAACGCCGCTGATACGCTGAACGGCGTTCGCTACTGTGATATCGGGGGACAGTTCGATCGTCCGGGCCGACATGACGTTTTGTACCATATCGGCGCGTGCTTCCAATCTGCGGGCGCCCCGGTCGGATCCGCCGTCGCCGGTGGTAACGAGCGCCTCTTCCATGATACTGGTGGAGGGGGTCATCGTGATGCTCACCTCTTTGACGTCGTTGTCAGTGGCCACCTCCACGGGGATCTCTTCCGATTTGGTGTAGCCTACGGAGCTGACCAGGATCTGATATTTACCTGCGGGGATGTGCCGAAAGGTGAAACTGCCATCCAGCTCCACAGTTGTCGTGTAATGGGTGTGTTCGAGGATGACGGTGGCGCCAGTCATAGGCTCGCCGGTCTTCGAGTCGCGAATCTTTCCTTTGATCGTTCCGGCGAAACTGAGGAAAGAGAGACAGCATCCCATAAACGTAAGGATAAACGTTTTTCTCAAAAGCATGTGAAAATAATTTTGGGCAAAAGTAGCCGCCGGGGAAAACGAATAGTGTCATCTATTGAATGGTAATCTTATCATAATGGTCAATTAATGATTTGGTAATGTTTAATTTCTATTTAGTTCATATGAAAGATTTAACTTATAAATCTGAAGATTTGCTACAGAATGTATTTGAGATTAATATGTCCGGGGGCATCGGGATAAAGTACGGCTGCTGTAGTGGAAATGATGTAGCGGAATATGATGTAGTCTGTAGTGGAGAATGGATGGAGGGTAAAAAATAAGAGGGCAATAGAAATTGCCCTCGCGTCACGACTTTGTGACCATTCAAAACTAAAAAGATAAAATAAGGTGGAAATATGGCAGCGCAGTAGTAACCAGTAGCCCCCAAATTTACGATTCACATTGGAAACTGCAAACCCGTGACGGCACTAATTACCGACTTAGTATAGGTATTCACCGTCTTTAGGAATGAATTAACAACAATTGGTTCGTGCCGGGAACGATTGCGTAGATTTTTGTTGACGGATATCAAGTTAGTAATTTATCCGGGTTGGGGATGAAGTTGAGGAAGGCATGGAAGTTGGCTTTATATTTTCTTTTGTCGAGGCGGTAAAAGAATGCACCTTTCTTGGAGCCGGTCTTATCCTTCTCTTTTTGTTTGATGAGCAATTCGGTGGAGAGGATTTTGCGGCTGAAGTTACGGTTATCGAAGTTGGTGTCGTAGATGCTTTCATAGAGGATCTGCAGCTGCGGGATGGTGAAGCGCGGGGGAAGCAGCTCGAAGAGGATGGGATGCAGGGCGGCTTTGTAGCGGAGCTGGCGTTTGGCGATATCGACCATGCTGTGATGGTCGAAGATCAGCTCGGGCATCT
>DATMLR010000413.1:0-6797 GCA_035570015.1 Puia sp. | reverse complement strand
GCATTCTTAGGCATGGGATTGCTCGGCGCTAACTTCGTCCGGGCAATGATCAACCGGGGCGAAAAAGTCCAGGTATGGAACCGGACCGCCGCTAAAGCGACGGCATTGGAGCAATATGGCGCCCTCGCAACAGGCACCCCGGCGGAAGCCGTAAAAGGCGCCGAGCGCATTCATCTCACCTTGAAAGACGACGTCTCCGTCGATGAGGTCCTGGCAATCGCCGCCCCCGGTCTTCGGCCCGGCGCCGCCATCATCGATCATACCACTACCTCTGTAGAAGGGGCCATCCGCCGCACCAACGAGTGGAAATCCCGCGGGTTTATCTATCTGCATGCCCCTGTCTTCATGGGGCCGCCCAATGCCCTCGAGAGCACCGGATACATGTTGGTATCCGGCGACCAGCAGGTGGTTGAACAGTTTACCCCGATCCTCGCCAAAATGACCGGTAAGCTCCTCAACTTCGGCCCGGAGACCGGCCGCGCCGCCGCTATGAAACTACTGGGTAACCTCTTCCTCGTCGCCTTCACCACCGGCATCGCCGACACCCTGATGCTTGCTAAAGGCATGCAGGTACCTGTCAGCGACCTGGCGATGCTCTTCGACAACTGGAACCCCGCCGTCCTGTTGCCCAGCCGCCTGAAACGAATGACCTCCGGCAACTATTCCAGCCCCTCCTGGGAGCTGAGCATGGCCCGGAAAGATACCGGTCTCTTCTTGCAGGAAGCAAAGAAAGGCGGGGTCACCCTCGCCGTTATCCCCGCCGTCGCAGCCGAAATGGATCGCTGGATCGCCAAAGGGCATGGCGGCGACGATTGGACAGTTATCGCAAAAGGCTCAGTGTAGTAAATCCCCATCCGGGAACGGTTCTCCCTTGTGACAAGTCGCACACGTGATCGTTAGCGCGTTACTCCCGATCCTGGGTTTATGCACCTTGAAATATTCCTTATTGAGGTCCAACGTCATCCGAATCATCCTCCGGGCGATCTCCTTCTCCGGTTTGGCATCGCTTACAAAATCCAGTCCATGCCCTCCCGCCGCGGGCGCATGACAAAAACCACAGCTTACCCCGAGCCCGTCTTCAAAATCATCAGCCATGATGCCCTGGAGGTCCTTCGAAGAGATATCCTTCGGCAATACCTTGAGGTTCTCGAATACGCGTTTACCCGTCGTGGCCGCACACAGCCCCACACCCAGGATCAGCACAAACACAATAGTCAAATGTTTCATCGGTAGATCTATTTCGTAGCCATGACATTGAGCGATACCGTTAGCTCGTTCGAGATCGTACTCGTACCGCCTATGCCATAATCTTTTCGGTTGATCGTAAACGATCCCTTGAAATCGAAGCCGCCACCCGCCGGCGTCACCGAAAAAGGGAAAGAGATCTCTTTGGTCACCGCTTTTATCGTCAGCTGGCCCGTGAAAAGATAGGTACCGGCGGGCCCCTTCGGTACGATTCGCGAAGACAGCAGCCGGATCCGCGGATAATTCTTCACATCGAAATAACTGTCGTTCCGCAGGTGACTGTCCCGGAGGGAATTATCCGTATTCACGGTACTGGCATCGATACTGACATCGAACTTGCCCGCTGCTGGATTCTGCGGATCGAAGTCAATGCTGCCTTGCAAACCCGTAAAGGTCCCGTCTACCCCGAACCCGAAATTGTTGATCGTGAATTTGATTGTCGACCCCTGATCGGTAGACGTAAACTGCGCTGTTGATTTGTTGGCCGCAGCTAAGAGACCAAATAGTAATATCAAAGTGTTTCTCATTGTAAAAGGTCATCTGTGATCGCCAGCGTATGATTGTGTTCGACATAGTTCACGCTCGTCAGCCCCAGCACGCCGCGCAATTTTTCCGCCGGAACCTTCATCGGCCCGGGCGAAGGTGCACTGCCTGGGGCCGGCTGTGGGAACGCCGTCGAATTAGCCGTATGAAAAGTAATATTGCCTTCTACTTTTTGGATTGTCTGGTGGATATGACCATTCAATACCGAGACGGACCCAAAACGTCTCAGATACCCCAACGCCTGTTCGCTGTCCTGCGTCCCCCAACCCCACTGCGGATAGACCGCCCACAACGGGATATGCGCGAAAACCACGATCGGGGTGCTGGCCGAAAGCCCCTTCAGGTCATTTTCCATCCATTTCAGCTGGTCCCCGCCGATATACCCCAGCCCTCCGTCGACATGATTGGTGACATTGTTCAACCCGATAAAGTGGACCCCATGTGAATCGAAGCTATACCAGCCATCCCCCATCGTCCCCTTCCCGAACCGCTCCATGTATAGCTTCCCGTTATCGGTGATATCATGCTCGCCGGGTACGTAGAAGATCTTCTCCGTCTTTACGCTCTTTAAAGACTGATCCAGTGTGTCGAACTCATCCGGCTGCGCGAGGTGGGTGAGATCGCCGGTATGCAGCACAAAGGAAGGCGGCGCCGGCATTCCGTTGATCTTATCGATCGCCGCCTGCAAAGTACCCACCACATCGGGATTGGCCGGCTTATTGAAACCGATATGACTGTCGCTGATCTGAACGAAGCTGAAATCCGCTACCGGCATCGTCAATCCTTTCCGGAGCCGGCCCGTCGTCCGGTCAATCATCTGGCTCATCCCGTATGATTTCATGATGCCACCCGACATCATCCAGAGGACGCCCGTCCCCGCCCAGGCCATACACTCGAGGAATCCCCGCCTGTCTACGCCATCGTTGTTGTGATTTTGCATAAGTTTTTTTCACAAAGAAATACCGGGGCCCCGCGCCCCGCTAATCTTTTACATTATCCAGCTCAATTACTTGATGAAACCCCCAAACCGGACATCCACTGTTTCGGAACCGGACAGTCACAGGCGCTGGTCTATCCTAACCTATTGAACGATAGAGGTGTATGAGCTGGTATCGTTTTTGTCACGCAACCTCAAACTTTGGATCATGTTGGGGAACTATTTCAAGACCGCGTTCAGGAACCTCCTGCGGAATAAGACCTATTCAGGGATCAATATGCTCGGCTTGGCTGTTGGCATGGCCATATTCCTGCTGATCGCCCAATACGTACGATTTGAACGGAGTTATGAAGATTTTGTCCCCGATCGTGCAGACGTTTACCGCGTCAGTATCCATTCCTGGCGGAACAACGAACTGATCTCCGCCAGCGCCGAGAACTACCCCGCTGTCGGACCGGCCATGCTCCATGATATCCCACAGGTGCAGAGCTTCGCACGGCTGTATAACATGGGCTACAAGAATAATGTGGTCATCACCAACGAGAATGCCAAACCCGACCCCATTGCGATCAAACAACACCGCTTCCTCTACGCCGATTCGGCCTTCCTCCCGATGATGGGCTATGAGATGATCCGCGGCAACGCCGCAACGGCGCTGGCCAACCCTTTCGCCTGCGTCATCTCCGAAAAAATGGCCCGCCTTTATTTTGGTGACCGCGATCCGATCGGCCAAACCCTGCACATGCACGACGACGATTTCAACGACGAACTGGCAAAGGTTACCGGCGTATTTGAAGAAGTGCCCGCCAACACCCATCTCAAATTCGACGTGCTCTTTTCCTACAAAACACTATATACCCGGCGGAAAGACGCCAACAAGCGCTATGACCTGAACTGGGATCGCGTCGACATGTATACCTTTGTCCATCTCCGTCCGGGCACTAACCCCGCCTTGGTCGAATCCCAGCTGCCGGCATTGGTAACCCGATATAAACCGCAGCTGGCGGCCAACCATGAGAAGGAGGACCTGCAGCTGCAGCCGCTAACGTCTATCCACCTATACTCCGACCTGGCCGAAGAGCCTGAGGCGAACGGCAGCGGGACCGCCGTCTTCTTCCTCGGCTTGATCGGCATATTCGTCCTCGTGATCGCCTGGATCAATTTCATCAACCTGGCCACTGCCCGGGCCATCGGCCGCGCCAAGGAAGTCGGTATATACAAGGTAGTCGGCGCCACCCGTGCTCACCTGATCATCCGGTTCGTCGCAGAGGCAGCCATAGTCAACCTTATTTCTCTCGCGCTCGCCGTTGGCATCGTCGCCGCGACGCTTAGCCCCTTCAACACGATCTCCGGTCTTTTCCTCGATGTCTCCTATCTTGAACAACCCTGGTTCCTGGAATTGCTGGCCGCGCTCTGGGTCGCGGGCACGCTCTTGTCAGGTTTCTACCCGGCGTGGGTACTGTCCTCCTTTAAACCGGTCTCGGTCTTGAAAGGGAAATTCAAAAGTTCTTCCGGTGGCGCATTGCTTCGGAAAGGTCTCGTAGTCGGCCAGTTCGTGGCTTCCGTCGCGCTGATTGCCGGCACCTTCATCGTCTATCGGCAGCTGAGCTATATGATGCACCAGGACCTTGGGATGAATATCAGCCAGGTGCTCATCCTCGACCGCCCGGGTATTGCCCCGAACGATGATACGCATACAAAGGAATTCCGGGCTGGTATCGATCTTTTCAGGGAGGAGCTCAAAAAGGCCCCGGCCATCGAAGCCGTCTCGCTCCCATCGATCATCCCGGGCATGCTCCGGGAGTGGCGGGTAACCGTCAAACGTTACGACGCCGACGCGCAAGACTCGATCCTGGTTCGGACCAATAGCATGGACGATGATTTTCTCAATGTATTCAAGATGAAATTGATTGCCGGAAGGATGTTCTCCCGCTCCTTTCCGAAGGACCCGGATACGTCGGCGATCCTGACGCTCTCCGCCACTCGCCTCCTGGGGTACAAGAAGCCGGAAGATGCGGTCGGCAAAACGCTTGTGATCAACGAATGGAACGGTTTCAAACCCGTCGTCGTCGGTGTCGTCAACGACTATCACCATGTGTCTTTCAAAAAGCCGCTCGAACCTGTCCTGTTCACCTGCGACTGGTACGAAGGGGAATATTACGCCATCCGCATGAACACCGAACACCTGCCGCAAACCATTGAGCATGTCCAGAAGGCCTGGAACGCGGCATTTCCCGGAAATCCATTCGAATATTATTTTCTCGATGACTATTTCAACCGCCAATATTCCAATGACCAAAAGTTTGGCCAATTGTTCACGACATTCGCGTCCCTGGCGATCCTGATCAGCTGTTTGGGTCTTTTTGGGCTGTCATCCTATACTGCCAGTCAACGGATCAAAGAGATCGGCATCAGGAAGGTACTGGGCGCCTCTGTCACCAATATCACGGCCATGCTTTCGTTCGATTTCCTCAGGCTTGTTTTTTTCTCGATCCTGATCGCCACCCCGCTGACCTGGCTAATCATGTATGACTGGCTGCAATCATATGCTTATCGAACACCGATCCAGTGGTGGATTTTTGTCGTCGCTGGCCTGATCGCCCTGTTCATTGCGTTGCTGACCGTCAGTTTCCAGGCCATCAAAGCGGCGCTGTCCAACCCGGTCAAATCGCTACGATCGGAATGATGCCCGTCTAAATTCGTACCTTCACGCCAGGATGGCGAACCCATATATCTCGTTGTTGCGGACCTCCTGGCGCTACAGCCGGGAAAAGAAGAAATTCGTTCTGGTCTACTCGATGTTTATTGTCGCCTACATCGTAATTTCCCTGAATCCTCTTCTGTTTGGCTGGTTCCTGGACAAGCTTCAGCATGACCCCCACAATGTACTCCACTATACTCTGCTCTATGTCGCGGGATATATCGCTATCAAATTCGCCCAATGGTGCTTCCACGGACCCGGCCGTGTCATGGAACGCAGTCTCGCCTTCAATCTAAGCCGCAATTTTCTACAGGAAAAATATCACCAGATCCTGCACTTGCCCGTCAAATGGCATCAGGACCATCACAGTGGAGCGACCATCAACCGGGTCCGCAAAGCGTATGAGGCACTTCGGGATTTCTTCGACCGCGGGTTCATGTATGTCTATTCAATCATGAAGTTTGTCGTATCCGTGGGCGCCATGCTATATTTTGTTCCGCTCTATGGCAGTATTGCCATTGGGCTCGGCATCCTGAATTACCTGATCATCCGGAAATTTGACCGGCCATTCGTCAAGGCCCTCGAAGAAGTGAACGAAAAGGAGCATATTGTCTCCGCCACTTTGTTTGACAGCCTCTCGAATATCATGACGGTGATCACCCTTCGGCTGGAGCGGAGTATGGAAACCGGATTGATGAACAAAGTGGGGGCAATTTTTAGACCCTTCCGGCGGGGCTACTTAATGAACGAATGGAAATGGTTCTGTGCTGAGATGATGATCGTTTCTATCTACGGCCTCATCACCTTTGGTTACGTCTACAAGTCCTGGATTCCCGGAACCTTATTTCCCATCGGCGGCCTAGCCTCCCTACTTTTGTATGTCAACCAGTTCTGTAGTGTGTTCCAGGATATTGCCATGCACTATACCCAGATCGTTCAATACAATACTTACGTTAAAACGGCGGATGGGATCAACGACGCCTATGCCGAGCAGCATCGCGCCGACCGTCCCGATGGGCTTCCCGATAACTGGAAAGCCGTTACCCTCCGTGGGTTGAATTTTTCTCATCAACCATCCTATGACGCCGGCCAGCATGCTCAAAGCCTGCACGATCTCCACCTTACTATCCGGCGGGGCCGCCGCATCGCCCTGATCGGGGAGAGCGGCAGCGGGAAAACCACCATCCTGTCCCTTCTTCGCGGCCTCTACCAGCCCGAACCCGGCCTGGAGATCGACATCGACACGACATCGTCCCGTGCCGACCCCAATCTTAATTATGGCGAATTCGCCACAATTAAAAACGCCTTTCCAACCAGCACCTCTTCGACCTCCAGCGCCTCTTCGACCCCCAACACCTCTTCGACCCCCAA
>DATMLR010000412.1:0-20034 GCA_035570015.1 Puia sp. | reverse complement strand
CTTCGGGTTGCAGCTCTTTATTTTGTGCCAGCAGCTCATCTGGAATGGCCGGGCGGATGCCGCCATCGTACCAGATAAGGTCTACAGGAGGGCGAGAGCCGTTTGCCGGATATTTGAAGCGGACTGAGCAGGCCGTTGGGAAGGAGAAGTCGTTTTTGATCTGGAAGGGGGTGACGCCATTGAAGGCGGTGACGTGTGTGAAGTTTGGTACGATGTAGGTGGGTTTTTCCAGCTGCAGCGCTTTGAAAACGACCCAGAGGCTATAATGACCCATGTCTGCCATCGAACCGCCGCCGAAATCATACCAGCTACGGAAGACCATGTTCGTATAGTTAGGGCTGTAGGCGCGTTGAGCTTCGGGGCCGAGCCAGAGGTCCCAGTCGAATCCCGGAGGGATAGGTGGGGTGTCGGTGGGCAGGGTATCGTATTGCGGCCATACGGGGCGGTTGGTCCAGTTGTGTATCTCCTGGAGGTTGCCGATGACGCCGCTGTTGATCCAGGACATCACCTGGTCCATCGAGCCATTGGCATCCCAGGGTGTGAGATGGGTAATGACGTTGGAATTGCGGGCGTATTCGATAACCTTTTTTCCTTCGAGCAGGCGGTTAGAGAGTGGTTTATGGACCATCACGTGTTTCCCTCTTTTCATGGCTGCCATGCAGAAGACGCCATGGAGGTGATCGGGCGTCATGATCTTGACGGCGTCGATATTCTTTTCTTTATCGAGGAGCTGCCGGAAATCGGCATAGGCTTTACATTCCTTGTATTTGTATTCAGGATTGTTATTGGCGTAGTAGGTCTCGACAATGGATTTGCCGCATTCGCGGCCACCGGGTATGGTGCCGTCGCCGCCGGGTTCCCAATCGGCCTTTTTCGTCATGGTGCGGATCTCGTTCTTGGTTCCGTTGGGTGACCAGTCCTTATAGCCGATGGCGTCTTTTTGGGGATCGCAGATGGCTACGACGCGGACATTGGGTGCGGCCAGGAAGGGGAACATTTCGCGAATCCCTTCGGTGCCGGTCCCGATGTAAGCGAAGTTGACGATATCGCTTGGGGCGACATAATTCTTTCCGCCCAGCACGTGTCTCGGTAAGATGGTAAAACCCAAGGCACTCGTGGCGGTGATTTGCATGAATTTACGGCGATCGATCGACCTGCGGGAAGATGATTTCATGTTTGGCAGATTTTTGTCGTTAGTCGCCTAAAGATAAGGATTCCCGATCACTCTTCAGGCTCTTCCTCTTCTGCATTTGGATGAGCGGTCAACTCATCTTCTTCGCCAACAACCTCGCGGAGATATTGAAATTTGAGATGGTCATAGAAGGAGTGGCGGTCAACCGGCATCGCCACAAGGCTGGATACCATCCCGGCCAGCATCAGGTGAAAGATCACGTTGTGCCGGTCGGTCATCTCCAGAACAAGAATGGCGGCGGTAAAGGGCGTGCGGGTAACCCCGGTCAGGAACCCGACCATTCCCGAGAGCACCAACAGATTGGAGTTGGATGCCGTCAGGTGCAGCCATCCGGAGATCGATGCTCCAATACTCGCGCCGGCGCTGAGCGCCGGCGCGAACACCCCGCCGGATGCGCCGGTCGTAAACGACAGCGTCGACCCGGCGATCCGCAGCAGCGGCAGGTACCAGGGATTGTATTTATTTGGGGTGAATAGCGCCGTCGTCATCAACCCCTTCCCCGAACCCAATATCCGTTCGTCGATAAAAAAAGCGGCCGTCACGAGGATCAACGCACAACCGACGATATACCATATGTGTTGGCGGATGGTGCGGAAACCGGCCTTCCATTTGAAAAGTTTCAACATGCCCCGCGCCATCAACGCGCCGCCCAGCCCGGCGGGGATGGCCACCAGGATCACGCCGAAGAAAATGGAGCCGGACAGGTTGGTCACATCGGGATAGCCCAGGTAAAGATAAGGGCCAAGGAGCGCCTGCGCAGTCAGGCCTGCGATAATAACAGCAGTGAACAGCGCTGTCTTGAAATAGCTGATATGCGTCCGCGTTAGCTCCTCCACGGCAAAAACAACCCCGCCAAGCGGAGTATTAAATGCTGCTGCCAGACCCGCGGCCGCGCCCGTCATGATCATATTCCGCTTGGACACCTTCGGCCACCAGCGCGGAAGCCACTCGTTGACCTTGCGGAAAATAGACCCTGCCACCTGGATCGTCGGTCCTTCCCTGCCGATCACCCCGCCGCCAAATGCCATGATCAGGCTGGAGATGATCTTTACAACCACGATGCGCAGGTTCAACAGTTGTTTGACCCGGTCATTGTGTTTTGGCGTGGCCAGCTCGATGGAGGCCATCACCTGTGGAATGCCACTGCCGCGGGCAAAGGGAGCGAACCGGCTGACCACCCACCATGCCAAAAGGAAACATGCCGGAGTGACCAAGAACAGGAGCCAGAAATGCCAATGAACGATAAAAGCGGTGCCCTTTTCGGCCAACGCGAACAATCGGGTATAGAGGACCGCCACCAGGCCCGTAATCAGTGAGGCGACCCAAAAGGGGATCGCCTGCAATAAGTTATGCTTGAATTTTTCGTTTCTAATCCGGTCAAACGTCCCCTTTCCCACCCTTCGCATCCAGCTGGTTAACGTCATAAATATAAGAATTGAAATAGCGTGTTGCAAATATAATGCCTTACGGGTCAACGTTCTGCATCATCTCAAATGATATTCTTCTTTTGAATCTGTGCGGGGGGTATATGGGGGGTTGACAGAATGAATAATAATCTCTATTTTGCCGATCCGTAGCTACTTGAACCCAAATGAAATTCCTATTTCAAAAACCGCTGCTTTTTCCTCAACGCCCTGAAACCTTTAGTCCGGGTATTCAATGGCAGGGCAAATTCAAACTCAGGACCTTCACTTCTGCAATCCTGCGGCTCCTCGAACAGATCAAGGGAATAGGGTTCTCCGTAAACATGGATGATTATGAAAAGAGGAAGCTGGGGATATTCAACCAGCTTAATTTTTTTCAGCTGCTCACCGGGATCGTCATCCCCGTTTGGGGCCTTGCCCGCAGTCACCAATTGCCCGCCATGGCCTGGATTGTGGCCTGCATCCCGGCCTTTGTCAGCGTGCTGGTGCTGGCGCTGAATGCCCGCCGAGAGTACTACCTGGCACAAATAGCCTATTTTGGGCTATATCCCGTTGCTACGAGCTTCGTCTACTTCTGGGGCTTCAATATGGGCGTCGATTTGTCCTTCATCCTCTATGGCATCCTGTCCGTCTTCTTCATCCAGAACCTCAGCCAGATGGCCTTCGCCCTCGTTCTGTCGATGGCCAGTTATTTCGGGCTGGCGGTGGTCTGTAAGAACTATACCTACCAACTGGCGACCGTCAACCTTTATTTCTATTTTTTCAACCAGCTCCTGGCGCTTGGCTTTATCTTCTACGGCCTGTTCCTGATCAAGAGGGAGAATACCGGCTACCAATACAGTATCCTGAGGCAAAAAGAAGCCCTCGCTAAGAATGAGCAACTACTCAAGCAGCAGACCGAACAGCTCCTGCAGTTGAACAGCTTCAAGGGCCGGCTTTTTTCGATCATCGCCCATGACCTGAAATCACCGATCTATGCCCTGCGCAATCTGTTCCGCAATATGCAGCAATACGATATGCCGGCCGAAGAGATCAAGAGCTTGGTGCCGGAGGTCTTTAACGAGCTGACCTATACGACAAGCCTGATGGAAAACCTGCTGGTCTGGGCCCGCAGCCAGATGCGCGCTGACAGCGTCAAACCGCAGCCGGTCGACCTTCCCGAGACAATCAGCGAAGTGACCCGGCTCCTTCGGCTGCAGGCAGACGCCAAGCATATCCGGGTAACGGTCTCCGGCGACAACCCGGTCATCGCCTTCGCCGACAAGGATATGGTCAACCTGGTCGTCCGCAATCTCCTTTCCAACGCCATCAAGTATACGCCGGAGAACGGCGAGATCAAGATAGCTGCACAGAGGACGCCGCTTGGCGTCGAACTGTCCGTGCGCGACTCCGGCATGGGGATCGACCCCGAAGCCCTTGAGAAGATCCTGAGCAATTCCTTCTACAGCACCAAAGGCACAGCAGGGGAATCCGGCACCGGTTTGGGCCTGATGCTATGCCGGGAATTCGCGATCCGCAACGGCGGCGAGCTGCTGATCGAAAGCCTGTCCGGCAAAGGGAGCCTGTTTACCGTGAAGCTGCCGGCAAGCGAATAAGATTTTCTCTGTAGTTTTCCTCCATGAAAATTCAACTCTGGTCCATCGGCAAGGAACATGAACCATATATAAAAACCGGTACGGATGATTTCACACGCCGGATAGCCCGTTATTATCCTGTAGAATGGAAGCTGATCGCCCCGCCACGGAACGCATCAGCGCTCTCTGTCCCCGACCTGAAGAAAAAAGAAGGGGAGATCATCCTCGACGCGCTGACAAAAGACGACTGGCTGGTCGCTCTGGATGAACGGGGCAAGCAAATGACTTCTGAAGGGGTAGCAGAATTACTACAGCTCCGCGCCAATGAGCGCGCTAAAAATTTAGTTTTTTTGATCGGAGGCGTCTATGGCCTTGACGAGGCGGTACTGAAAAGAAGCGATTCCCGGTGGTCCCTGTCATTGCTGACCTTCCCGCATCAACTGGTCCGGTTGGTCTTGGCCGAGCAGCTGTATCGGGCATGCAGCATTCTGCGGAATGAGCGGTATCACCATCCATAATTTCGCTTATCTTTAGCCAAAAATCCTGATGTCCCAGCCGATGATGCCCCAGTCGATCACGATGATCATTCTTGTACTCACCACCATCATATCCTTTCTTTCTTTCAACAATTCCCGGCTCATGGACGCCCTCATCTTCTGGCCTCCGGCGATCAGTATGCGCCGTCAATATTATCGATTCCTTACCTGCGGATTCGTCCACGCCGATATCATGCACCTGGCATTCAACATGATCACGCTTTATTTCTTTGGCCGGGGTTTGGAATTGTTTTACATGGGCCGTCTGGGTTTACAACATTACTATTTTACGCTCCTATACCTTAGTGCCATCGTGGTCGCCAATATCCCGTCCTACCTCAAACAGCATGACAATTATAACTACCGGAGCCTCGGCGCTTCCGGCGGCGTATGCGCCGTTTTATTCGCCTTTATCCTGATCGACCCATGGGAGACCCTGCAATTATTTGGC
The DNA here is from genome assembly GCA_035570015.1 of Puia sp. GTDB lineage: Bacteria > Bacteroidota > Bacteroidia > Chitinophagales > Chitinophagaceae > Puia. The sequence continues at coordinate 14,857 of DATMLR010000412.1, read as the reverse complement.
TTGGTGGACGTGCCTGCGATCGCCTATGCGGTGCTCTTTCTCGTCTATACGATCTATATGTCACGGCGGGGAGGAGACAACGTCAACCATGACGCGCACCTTTGGGGGGCGATCTATGGCGTCGTCTTTACGATTATCGCGCATCCGAGAGTGGTCAATACTTTCCTCAATGAGCTGGTCCATCCGCGGTTCCCATCGTTACAGTGATCCGCAGCGCTTGGGTGGTGGCATCCGTCAGTTTGAACCGGTCATCGATTCGATGACCTACGACCCATATGATCTTCTTGTTCATCTCCAGCACCCAAACCTTTTCCTTCTCCGCCAGCGAGAGCTTCCGGTCGATGAAAAACCGGGCCAGTTTTTTCTTTTTTCGCATCCCCAACGGATAAAAGTAGTCGCCGGGACGCCAGGGCCGCAGGAGCAGGGGGAAGTCAATCTGTCCCGCATCCAGCCATGCGACCGAGCTTTCCGGTGTGGGCTGGCCGGTAAATCCCGGTAGCCACTCCAGAGTTAGTCTTCCCGCCGCGTATTCGACAATCGACCGATCCTTTTCGATTACGACTGTCGCCCGTCCGCCACCCAGCAACAGACTTAGGATTAGCCACCGCCGGTCTTTTAAAAGGCGATGCGTAGCTGAGCAGATATATTTTCCCGAAGGGCTGTCAAGCAGCCCGGTGATCGCGCCGGTCTGATGCGGCGTGAATCCATAAGGCGAGAAGATCTCATAGATCAGTGTGGTGATCGGCACGGCCTTTTTCAGCTTCAGCACCGGGATGTGGATCTCGTCCCCCCTTGATTCCAGCAGTTTCATCTTTTGCCGGTCGATCGCTTCCCGGTAGAGGGCTTCCGCCTCCCGGAAACGGCTGAGGTTATCCGCCAGGTTGCGGAGCGCGGCAGGATAGGCCTGCTCCACCAGTGGCAGGATCCGGTGCCGGAAGAAGTTTCGGGTATATTTATCCGACTCATTGGAGCTGTCTTCTACCCAGGTCAGATGGGATTCGTCTGCATACCGCCGCAGCTCCTCACGACCGGCGAAGACCAACGGACGCGCGATCCTCCCGTGCCGGGGCAGCATTCCACGAAGCCCGGTCAGGCCCGTGCCTCTGAAGAAGTTCATGACCATCGTCTCGATATTATCGTCGAGTTGATGTGCCGTGACGATGACTCCTTTTTCGCCCCAATCATCCGTGACCTGCCCGAACCAGTCGTAGCGCAACTCCCGGGCAGCAGCCTGTACGGACAGGCGTTGAGCGGCGGCATAGACGGTAGTGTCGAAATGACGCACCAACACTTCGCGGTCATATCGCTGCGCCAGATTCCGCACAAAGGCCTCATCTCTTTCGCTCTCTGAACCGCGTAGCCGGAAATTACAGTGGGCGATTGTAAAATTGAACCCTGCGCGATAGGCCAGCTCGCATAGGACCACTGAGTCCAGGCCGCCACTCACTGCCAGCAGGAGTCGGTCTCCCGATGTAAAGAGACGCTCCTTGGTTATATAATTTTTAAAGGCCCCGAGTAAATCCATTGAAATCCTCAAAGTTCGTAAATTTCAGCAGGATGAAATCGATTATTCTGCTTTCCGGTCCGGTTGGTGCGGGCAAGACGACCGTCGCGCGGGAATTGATCGCCCGCTCCGCGGGTGCGATGGTCTATATCGAAGGAGATACGTTTTGGGCCCATATTGCCCTGAAATCGGAGCGTCTGCCGCAACACATGAATTTCAAGATGATCATGACGGCAATGGTCGCCGCCGCCATGCCCTATGCGCTGTATGGGTACGAGACCCTGCTTGACTTCTCCATCCCGCCCTGGTTCCTCGAGACCGCGGATAAAGTTGTCCGGGGCAAGGACGTACCTATAGATTATGTGGTCCTCCGACCGGCTGAGGAGGTATGCGCGGCCCGCTGCGCGGGCCGCGCCGAAGGCATAATCAACGACTATACGCACTATCACGATCTATACGCAGAGTTCCGGGGCGTCACCCGCCGCCACCTGATCATCAATGATCAGACCGATCCTGCGGCGACAGCGCAACTGATCCGCGAAGGATTGGAAGAAGGAAAGTTTAGATTGTTATAGATCGGCGTTGAACGCACGCCGGCCTCCCGCGGGATGTGCCAAATCAATTTCTCCAGTTTGTCTATGCAAATTGAAATTCTTCCAAAACAGGCACCCCCGCCGTCCCTCAACCCGTCAACCATCGACCAGATCGTCATACGCGGTGCGGAGTTCGTTAAAGGCGCGATTCTCACCCTTCCTGCGGGCGGCTTCCATCCCCCGCTCATACCATTGCAGCGCCGACGCCGTCTCGCCGGCGCGCTCCAGCAGCTTGCCCAGCTGGTAATAGGAACCGACCGCATCTGCATCCTGTTCCAGCACCTCTTCCAACAGCCGGCGAGCCGTCCCATCCTCCCCAAGCGCCAGGTACTCCATAGCCAGCGCATGCCGGATAAATGAGTCTTGGGGATCGGCAGCCAGGAACTCCTTTAATTTTTCCATACGGTCACTTTGCGCCATGCTTTTTCCCTGTTTAGCCGAAATTTTTCCAAAAAATAATTCCCAAATTTTCCCGACAAAACTTATCTTTGTTTTAGTTGCATAAACAACTTTGCTCCATTTATTTGGAACCTTCACTTTATAAACAGCATCCATGAAGATACTAGTGTGTATCAGCAAAACGCCGGATACTACGGCGAAGATAAGTTTCACGCAAAACAATACAAAGTTCAACGGCGACGGCGTTCAGTGGATCATCAACCCATACGATGAATGGTATTCATTGGTCCGCGCGATCGAGCTGAAAGAAAAAGACCCTTCCGTGGTCATCCACCTCGCAACGGTCGGTCTCGCCGACACCGAGCCGATCATCCGCAAGGCCCTGGCCATCGGCGGCGATGAGGCCATCCGGGTAAATGCAGATAGTGCCGACCCGTACTATGTAGCCGCACAGCTGGCCGAAGTCGTCCGGAAAGGCGGCTATGACCTGATCTTTACCGGTAAGGAAACCATTGATTATAACGGGTCCTCCATCGGTGGTATGCTGGCGGAGCTGCTCGACCTGCCCTATATTTCGCTGGCCGTCAAATTCGACCTGAACGGCACCACGGCCACGGTTACCCGGGAAATTGAAGGCGGCGAAGAGACCGATGAAGTCAGCCTGCCGGTGGTGGTCAGCTGTCAGAAAGGGGTAGCCGAACAGCGGATCCCAAATATGAAAGGGATCATGGGTGCGCGGACCAAGCCGCTGAAGGTGCTTGAACCGGTGGCATCGGATACCCTGACCGGCATCGTATCTTACGAACTGCCACCTGCCAAGGCCGGCGTCAAATTAGTTCCCGCCGACAATCCGGCCGAGCTCATCCGGCTCCTGCATGAGGAGGCAAAAGTTTTTTAGAACCCATTAAAAGAAATCTATGTCAGTACTGATATTTATCGATCATTCGGATGGCCATGTCAAAAAAGCCTCTCTAGAAGCCCTGAGCTATGGCGCGGCGCTGGCCGGTCAATTGGGGGTAACGGCGGAGGGCATTCTGCTGGGAACAGTCGACAGTGACCTTTCTTTACTCGGCCGCTACGGGGTGAAGAAAGTCCATCATGCCGCTCAGGAAACCTTCAACCATCTCGATGCCCAGGTTTTTGCCCGCGTCATCGCCGACGCCTCAACAGCCACCGGCGCCACGGTGCTTGTCTTCTCCAACAACGTGAATGGTAAGGCAATAGCTCCGCGCGTCGCGGTCCGGTTGAAAGCCGGCCTTGTTTCGGGGGCGGTTGCCCTGCCCGATACGGCGAAGGGTTTCGTCGTGCGGAAGAATGTCTTCTCCGGCAAAGCCTTCGCGAATGTCTCGATCAATACGCCGATACGAGTTATTGCCTTGAATCCCAATTCCTATCCGGTGAAAGAAGCAGAGGGTTCGGCGGAGATCGTGCCGCTTCATGTCAGCGCCGCTCCACGGGTTAAGGTGGTATCGACAACTCCCGCCTCCGGCCAGGTACCTTTGACAGAAGCAGAGATCGTCGTTAGCGGTGGCCGGGGATTGAAAGGACCGGAGAATTGGGGGATGATCGAAGATCTCGCCAGGTTGCTGGGTGCCGCCACCGCCTGCAGCCGGCCGGTAGCCGATGCCCACTGGCGCCCGCACAATGAACATGTCGGTCAGACCGGCATAGCTATTGCACCAAATCTATACATTGCCATCGGGATTTCAGGGGCCATCCAGCACCTCGCCGGTGTGAACAGAAGTAAAGTGATCGTTGTTATTAACAAAGACCCCGAAGCGCCATTTTTCAAAGCTGCAGATTATGGGATCGTTGGCGACGCCTTTGAAGTGGTACCCAATATGATAGAGGCCGTGAAGAAATTGAAGGGGATAGCGTGATCGGCTGTCCTTTTTTTCACGAAAATCCCTTAGTTTCGTGCATTAATTATGAAGAAGATCGAACTGGAAATTGTGGCTTTGTCTCACAGCATAACACAAACCCATTCTTATGCTGTCGTGCTCGGAGAAGTCAACGGATTGCGACGCTTGCCGATCGTCATCGGGGGTTTCGAAGCCCAGGCGATCGCTGTGGCCCTGGAGAAGATGCACCCCAGCAGGCCGTTGACGCACGATCTGATGAAGAATTTCATGAGCGCCTTTACGATCGACCTGCAGGAGATTATTATCTGCGATCTTCAGGAAGGGATTTTCTATTCCAAGCTCGTTTGCGTCAGCGAGCATGATACCGTCGAGATCGATTCCCGGACCTCTGATGCACTGGCCCTGGCGGTCCGGTTCGGCTGCCCCATCTATACTTATGAACATATCCTCGACAGCGCCGGCATCCTGATGGAAGACAGTTCGTCGAAAAAGAAAAAGGCCGGCGTAACAGCAACCGTCTCTACCACCGAGGGCGGGACACGCGAGAACCTGAGCAGTCTTTCGCTGGATGAACTGAATACCTTGCTCAACGAAGTACTGGAACAGGAAGATTATATCCGGGCAATCGCTATCCGCGACGAGATCAACAGCCGGCGCAGATCCCGATAGACCGACCGGCCCGGCGCAAGGCCCAAAGCCCTCCACAATATGGTATCTTTTCCCAACTGCAAGATCAATCTCGGATTGAAGATCCTTCGCCGGCGCGAAGACGGCTTCCATGACATCGAAACCATCTTCTATCCCCTACCCCTATGCGACATTCTCGAAGCGATTCGAGGCCCCGAATTGCGATTCAATGCGACCGGGCGCAGCATAGCCGGCGATCCCGGCGCCAACCTCACGATCCGCGCCTGGGAGATCCTGCAGCAGGATTTTCCCGATCTCCCTTTCGTCCATATCCATCTTCACAAAAATATTCCTGTCGGCGGCGGTCTCGGCGGAGGCTCCGCTGACGGCGCGTTTATGCTGGATTTGCTGAACCGGCAGTTTCGGCTGGGGCTTGACGCCGGCCATCTTGCCCGCTATGCCGTGCAACTGGGCAGTGACTGCCCCTTCTTCCTGCTGAACCGGCCCTGTCTGGGTCAGGGCCGCGGCGAGCGATTGGAGCCACTCCTCCTTGACTTGTCGGGTTATTCCTTTCTTCTTATCCATCCAGGTATTCACCTAAGCACCGCTGACGCATTTTCCCGCTGCCGCCCCGATGAAAGCGGCCTCCCGCTCCGTTCGATCATCACCCAGCCCGTCACCACGTGGCGCGACACGCTGACCAATGACTTCGAAGCCCCGCTATTTCGGCAGTATCCTATCCTCCACGAGATCAAGCAATCACTGTATGACCGCGGCGCCCTTTATGCCGCCATGACCGGAAGCGGTTCCTGTCTTTTCGGCATCTTCGAAAAAGGTCAGCTTCCCGCATTTCCCCATTGGCAAAAAAATGAGTACCTTGCAATAAATTAGCTCCTATCTTTTTGTATCGCCACATATCCCTCCTTGGTCAGTATCTTGACTTACTCGATCACCATTCGTGACGATATGGCCCCATCCCGCCGAGAAGCGTCTGCTTCCCGCCAAATCCCGTTTTTCATCCATTTATTTCTTTTTTATGCATGTATCATCAACCCCGAAGTCATTGACTGACCTGACCCGCACCTACCTGGAGCTGGAGGAGCAACACGGTGCACATAATTATCATCCCATCCCTGTCGTCCTCAACCGCGGCCTCGGGGTCTTTGTCTGGGATGTGGATGGCAAACGGTATTTTGACTGTCTGAGTGGCTATTCTGCTGTCAACCAGGGCCATTGCCACCCCCGGATCATAGCGTCCCTGATCGACCAGGCCGGCATCCTGACCCTGACCTCCCGCGCCTTTCATAGCGACCAGTTGGCTGAGTATACTCAATATATAACCGACTATTTTGGCTATGACAAGGTATTACCGATGAATACCGGCGTGGAAGCGGTAGAAACGGCTATCAAACTGTGCCGCCGCTGGGGTTACCAGGTCAAGGGTATTCCCGACAACATGGCGAAGATCATCGTCTGCGCCGGCAATTTCCATGGCCGGACCACTACCGTCATTTCTTTCAGCACCGATCCCGAATCCAACCGACAATTCGGGCCCTATACGCCGGGCTTCGTCATCATCCCCTACAATGACATCCCTGCGCTCCGGAAGGCACTCGAAGATCCGGATATCGCCGGTTTCCTCGTTGAGCCCATTCAGGGGGAAGCCGGGGTTGTCGTGCCTGACGACGGCTATCTGCAGGCCGCCCGGCGACTTTGCCGCGACGCGCAGACACTGTTCATAGCCGACGAAATCCAGACCGGTCTGGGCCGCACCGGCCGCCTGCTGGCCTGCGACTACGAAGCGGTCCGACCGGATATCCTCATTCTGGGTAAAGCATTGAGCGGCGGCACGCTGCCCATATCCGCCGTGCTGGCCGACGATGAGATCATGCTGACTATCCGGCCCGGAGAACATGGATCGACCTATGGCGGCAACCCCTTGGCCTGCCGCGTGGCGATCGAGTCCCTCGAAGTGCTGAAGGACGAACGGCTGGCGGACAACGCCCGTGAGCTGGGTGAATTGTTTCGCACGGAGCTGCTTGCCCTCCGGTCCCCGCATATTCAACAGGTCCGGGGAAAGGGATTGCTCAATGGGCTGGTGATCGGGCATCCGCGGCCCGACGCCGCCTGGGAGCTTTGTTTGGCACTCAAGGACAACGGACTCCTGGCCAAGCCCACCCACGGTGACAAGATCCGTCTGGCTCCTCCCCTGGTGATTACCCGTGCCGAACTCATGGAATGTATCGCCATCGTCAGGGAAAGCTTAATGGTGCTCGACCGGTAAATCGGCAAAAAAACTGTAGTTTTAACCCTCAACCCAATTTCTTACATGGGCTCAACCTCTTCTGCGGCACACCCTCACGTCGAACATCACATGCGGGGTTCTGAGGTCCTCACCGATATCGTCATCGGCATGTCCGATGGCCTTACCGTTCCCTTTGCGTTGGCTGCCGGTCTTAGCGGGGCCGTGGGAAAGGATCACCTGAACCTCATCTGGATCGCCGGTCTGGCCGAAATCGCTGCAGGCTCTATCGCGATGGGTCTTGGCGGCTATCTCGCCGGCAAGACCGAACTGGACCATTATCATTCGGAGCTGAAACGCGAATACGCTGAAGTGGAAAGTCTGCCCGACAAGGAAAGGGAAGAGGTACAGGAATTCTTCTCCAACCTTGGGCTGAGCAAGGAAGTGCAGGATAAAGCAGTCGAAGAGATGACACGTGATAAGGATAAGTGGGTCGACTTTATGATGAAATACGAGCTTGGTCTGGATAAGCCGGACCCCGAACGGGCGCGGAAGAGCGCCTTTAACATCGGATTTTCGTATGTCGTCGGCGGTCTCGTTCCATTGAGCCCTTATTTCTTCGTAACCGACGGTCTGTCGGGATTGAAGGTCTCGGCTGCGATCACGCTTTGCTGCCTGTTTATCTTCGGTTATTTCAAGAGCAAGCTAACCGACGTCCATCCCCTTGCCGGGGCGTTGCGAGTGATGGTGATCGGCGCGCTGGCTGCCGGCTGTGCCTTTGCCGTTGCCAAGCTCATCCAGTTATAAATCCGCGCATCATTGGTTCGGCTGTTCCTGGCTCACCGGCACAACGGGGAGCAACGTGGCCACCACTATAATGACCGACGCCAGCAGGAGAAGGAAAATGCCTGCCCGTTTCTCGGGACAAATACCGCCGTAGCACCCCGTATACAAAATATAGGATCGGATGACAAAGGCGACGGTGATTCCTGCGACAATCATATTGGTACGCTTCGCCCAGATTTTCGGGATCACAAACATTACGATCATCACCGCGCTGAAAACGGTAAGCAGCTTGCCTGGCCGCCCATAGCGGTTCTGCTCGGAGAAGAAACCCGTGAACTCTTTTCCCAGATCGGGGAAATAGGCCCAGGGCATGAAACAGGCGGCCGCCAGCAGAAGCGCCGCCGCGATACCGATCCATTGAGAATATTTCATACGCGAATTTATAAATAGCGCACCACGCTCTCCAGCTCCCGGCGTTTTTCCCATTCGAGCAGCTCCAGTTCCGGTCGGCTAAAGAACCCATCCGTATACCCGATGCAGAGATAGGCCACCAACTGGTGGCCTTCCGGCGCATGCAAGATCCGACAAACCTCCTGAGCATCCAGAATACTTACCCAACCGAGACCGACATTCAACGCCCTCGCCATCAGCCACATATTCTGGATCGCGCAGACCACACTGTACAATCCTGCCTCCGCCATCGCCGTCTGACCCAATACCGGATCAGGGGATGGCTTATAAAAAACAGCGATATTAATTGCCGACTCCAGAATGCCCTCCAGCTTTAGGCGGGCATATTGTTCCTGCCGCCCGCCAAATACCTGGCGCGCCGCGTTATTCACGCCATCGAAGCTATCCTTTATCTGCTGCCGGATTGCCCGGTCGCGGATCAGCACGAATTCCCAGGGCTGGGAGAATCCTACCGAAGGCGCATGCAAAGCAGCGAGAAGCAGCTGATCGATCACATCCTGCTCTACCGGTTTGTCAACAAAACGATTCCCCCGCACATCCCGCCGGTGTAGAATGATCTCCTGTAACACAGCAACATCGTCCGCAGTGAAATATTTCGTGGTAGATTCCATGTAAGTTGACTAAATGTAGTGCAAACATAATAGATTTGAGTTTGATGATCTCCCAATTCCTCATCTCCGCCCCATATAGCAACGCCGGCAAAACCACCGTCACGCTGGGCCTCCTGCGCGCCCTCCGGCGAAAAGGCCATACCGTCCAGCCCTTCAAATGCGGACCCGATTTCATCGACCCCATTCATCACCAAACTGCCGTGGGCCGCGACAGCATCAACCTTGACCTTTATATGATGAGCCCCGGACATATCCGCGACCAGTATCGTGCCTATACGGCCGATGTTGATGTGGCTATCACGGAAGGTGTCATGGGATTGTTCGACGGTGCGGTAAAGAGCGAAGGCAGCACCGCCGATCTCGCCAAGCTGCTGGGTCTGCCGGTCATCCTCATACTGGACGCCAGGGCAATGGCCTATACGGCCGCCCCTATCCTGTTTGGACTTCGCCATTTCGATCCCGACCTTCATTTGGCAGGCGTCATCTTCAATTTTGTTGACGCCGAGGGCCATTACCAGTTATTACAGGAAGCCGCAGCGGATGCCGGCGTTACGGCGCTGGGCTATTTACCGGAAAACCCGAACATCCACATCCCGTCCAGGCACCTGGGCCTCGACACGACGGAAGCAGAAGCAGCCATTGAAGCGGCCGCCAATCACATAGAAAGATATCTCGACATCGACCGATTCCTCCACCTGACGCAGCCGTCTATCCAACCGGAACCGAGCGTTAAAAAGGCCAATAACCCAACAAAATCCCTGACCATCCTCATCGCTAAAGACTCCGCTTTTCTTTTCCTATACCCGGAAAATATTCGCCGGCTCGAAGAACTCGGTTCTTTACAATATTTCAGTCCTTTAAAGGACACCCGCTTACCGGAGAACATCGATCTGATCTACCTGCCAGGCGGCTATCCGGAACTCTATCTGCCGGAACTATCCGCCAATACGCCACTCCTCGACGCGCTTCGATCCTACGCTGCCAAAGGAGGAAAGATCCTGGCCGAATGCGGTGGAATGATGTATCTCGGGAACAGCATCACCGATTCTGCGGGAAAACCATACGAAATGGCTGGGATCATCGAGATCAGAACCACCATGGAAGACCAGGGGTTCAGCCTGGGTTATCGGACTATACCCCTGCCGGGAGGAACGGCCAGAGGACATGAGTTCCACTATTCCCGGGCCATCGGAGCAGCGCCGGACGTCTTTCTGTCGCCCGGTATCCTGGCTACCTATATGCACTTTTATTGGGGCGAAGATCACCGGTTCCTGGATCACTGGCTGAAGACTTAACTACCGAACCGCGGACCTAACCAGCGAGCTGCGGACTCATGCCAAAGATATTTGTATTCAAAAAATCGTTCCGGAACTTTCCTTTGGGATCGTATTCCCGAAGCAGATGCTGGAATTCGGGCAGTTTCGGATACAAAGCTGCCAGCCGCCGGTGAGACATCGTGAACAACTTGCCCCAGTGCGGCCGGGCATCGAAGGGTGCCAGCTGCGCTTCGATCAGCGGCAGGAGCCTGCTCACAGCGGGCCAGTCCGGCTGCCAGGTGAAGTGGATCGTGGTGCTGGGTTGATGAAAGCAGGGGCTCATCCAGCAGTCGTCGGCATCGATACAACGGATCTCCGTGATCTGCAGATGCGGAGAGATCTGATCGCGTAATTGTTCGACGGCCTTTATGGCCGCATATGAATTTTCGCGCGGGACAAAATACTCTGTTTGCAATTCTTTGCCCGCGCTCGGGGTAAATCCCATTTTGAAATGCGGCAGGCGTTCATGCCAAGGCCCCGGTACCCCCATTTGCGGGGTACAGTTTTCCGCCGAAAGCGTGGGGATGGGATGCATGTCCTTTGTTGCGGCCGACGCCCCAAGCCAGTCCTTCTGACCGGCAAACGACGGCCCTTCGCCCACCTTGCTCTTGACCCAAACTTCACCGATATTCCCATTCCGCCAATCCGTGAACAGACTTACGCTATAACCAGCCGACATGATCTCCGCGAAATGATCCTCCAGCGCTTGAACCGGCAGGTTTTCAAAGACATACTGTGCAATCTGGTAGGTTGGCCGGACCGCCAGCGTCACGCTCGTAACGACACCGAGGCCGCCCAGGTTGATGACGATCCCGGAAAACAGTTCACCGTTCTTCTCGCGGGAAAACCCGAGCGTCTCACCGGAGGCGGTGATCAGCTCCAAAGCCGTGACGGCGCTCGACAGATTTGCATTGTGAACCCCCGAGCCGTGTGTAGCCGTGATACAGCCGCCTGCCACAGATATATGCGGTAGGGATGCCAGGTTATGCAACGCATACCCCCGGTCATTCAACCAGACGGCCAGATCACCATAACGAATGCCCGACTCTACGGTCACGGTACGGTGCTGCGTATCAAGCCCGATCACCTGGTTGAGGGTTGACAGCGACAGGAACCGGTCGCGTGAATCGGCAATCTTATTAAAACAATGCCGGGTGCCGAGGACCTTTATCCGGTCGTAGCGCTTGACCGTTTCCGCCGCATCCGGGACGGAACCGGCCCGGATCAGGTTGGTGGTGCTATAGGTAACGTTCCCCGCCCAATTGGTTAATGTATTGCCCTGAGCGAAGTCTACAAGGGGTGTCAAGGCTGTGCCGGCCATCATAACGGAAGAAAGTTTGATAAATTCCCTTTTTTTCATGCGGCGCAATTAGCGACAACAAGTTACGGGAATTCCCAAAAGATTTTCCTTTTCTTGTCCTAATTTGGAGCAGCCGATTGACAGGATTGCATTACTCACCAAAAACAATGTAAAATGAACCAGTTTTTGATCATCGTTAAAGGCAGCGATCATACCGTTGCTTCTCCTGAAAAAATGCAAAGGAGATTGGAACGTTTCGGGGAATGGGTCGCAACGGTTTTGAATGGCCGTTATGTCGCCGGTGCTCCCCTGGAAGATACCGATGCCCGGCTGCTGAAAAACAAGACGGAGATCCTGACCGACGGCCCCTTCCTGGAATCGAAAGAAATGATCTCCGGTTATATCGTCATCAACGCCAACGACATCGAGGAAGCAACCGAGCTGACAAAAAAATGCCCGTTGCTGGAAGAATTCCAGCTGGAGCTCCGTCGCATGAAACCGATGCCCCAATAATTTTCTCCATGACATCTTCTCCTGACTCCGTTCAGGCATTGGTCGACCATCTTTTCCGTCATGAGGCGGGGAGGATGGTCGCTATTTTGACCCGGCTCTTCGGTCTGCACAATCTGGAGCTGGCGGAGGATATCTTCCAGGATACACTGCACCAGGCCTTGAAGGACTGGAGCCTCGGACCGATCCCCGACAATCCCACCGGCTGGCTGATGGTCGTCGCCAAACGCAAAGCGATCAACGCCGTACGCCGTGAGCGGCTCCATCGGTCATTTGCCCGGGACATGGACGCGCTGCTAAAATCCGAATGGACGGCAGCCTACACAATGGACCAGGTATTCCTCGAAGACGAGATCAAAGACAGCCAGCTCCGAATGATCTTCACCTGCTGTCATCCTGCCTTGCCGATGGAAGGCCAGCTGGCGCTCACCTTAAAAACCCTTTGCGGCTTCAGCATCCCAGAGATCGCTGCCGCCATGCTGACCACAGAATCCAACATCAACAAACGGCTATACCGTGTAAAAGAAAAGATCCGGAATGAAGAGATCCCGTTCACCGTTCCGGCCGGCCTTCAGCTGCTGCCGCGGCTGGATGCGGTCCTGCTGGTCATCTACCTCCTTTTTAACGAAGGCTACAATTCCTCTGGGGAGAATGCGGTGATCCGCCAGGACCTTTGCCTGGAAGCTATGCGGCTGGCCATGCTGCTCACCGAGAAGCCGGTAACCAACGGCTATCATCCTGTCTATGCGCTACTGGCCCTGCTGTGTTTCCATTCGGCGCGTCTGGATGCCCGGATAGATACGAATAACAGCCTGATCGTATTGGAAGAGCAGGACCGGAGCCGCTGGAATCGCGAGCTAATCACCGAAGGACTTCAATTCCTGGCGCAAAGCACGGGCGGTGACCAGGTCACGGCCTATCACCTTGAAGCGGCGATCGCTGCCGAACATTGCCTGGCGCCCGATTTCGGGTCCACCAACTGGGCCCGCATCCACGACTACTATCTGGAGCTGGAGAAGCTCAAACCTTCCTCCGTCATCCGGCTCAATTTGGCTATTGTCACCGGGAAGAAGGATGGCCCACGTGCCGCCCTTCGACTCCTGCATATGCTCGAGCAAAATCGCGCGCTTGACAATTACTACCTGCTGGATGCGTCCCTGGGGGAATTCTATCAGCTGCTGGGGCAAAAGGAAGAAGCCCTCCTCTATTTCCGCCGCGCCCGGGAGCTGACCCGGTCGAAGGCGATCCGTGAAGTGCTGGACAAAAAGATCGCCAGACTTTAATTCAGGAATCCCGTAACTTTAGGATATGAGTAAGAATCGTCATGTATGCGAGCACCTTAGCGCGATCACGGAGGTCAAAACCGCCAAGGAGTATGTATGCGAAGAATGCATAAAAATACATAGCAGGTGGTTGCACCTGCGTACCTGCCAGACCTGTGGTGTAACGCTCTGCTGTGACGATTCCCCAAACCGGCATATGACCGCGCATTATCATCAAGTCCACCATCCGGTGATCTCTTCCGCCGAGCCGGGCGAACGATGGTTGTGGTGCTACCCCGACGAGCAGATCGCGGAGTATTGAGATTACGTCCCAAGCTGCTGCATAGCCAGGTAGGACATCAGCCCTATGCTGATCTCCAGGGCTTCCTCATCGATGTCGAAGCGGGGGTTATGCAAAGGCACCGTCGTCCCTTTATCAGCATTGCCGGTCCCCAGGAAATAGAAACAGGCCGGCGCCGACCGGCCGTAATAGGCAAAATCTTCCGCGATCATCATTGGGTCCGTCCCAACGACATTGGACCGGCCGAGATAAGCGACGGCGGCGGCTTCAAGTTCCCGGGTCAACTGCTCATCGTTCCGGAGGGACGGATAACCGCATACGACCTCAAAATCGCAGGCGCCGCCCATCGCCGCCGCGACCTGCTCCGCCATCTGTTTCATTTTCTGGTGCGCCGCATACCTCCAGGTCTCATCGACCGTTCGAAAGGTGCCTTTCATATAAACAGTATCCGGGATCACATTAATCGCGCCGTCGGCGATGACCCGCCCGAACGAGAGGACCGCCGGTGTCACCGGGTTGTTGTTCCTACTAATAATCTGCTGGAGCATCACGATCAGCTGAGCGCTGATCAGAACCGGATCGACAAGCAGGTGCGGCATCGCCCCATGCCCGCCCCTGCCGTGCACAGTGACACTGATCTCATCCATCGACGCCATAAGCTGCCCGCCGCGCATCGCGATCTTGCCACATGGAATGGAAGGCATGACATGCTGCCCGATGACCGCGGCGGGAGCAGGGTCGCGCAACACCCCTTCCCCGATCATTCCGATGGCGCCACCCGGCAGTTTCTCTTCGGCCGGCTGAAAGATCAGCCGGACCGTTCCCGCCCAATTCCCCCGCAATGCTTGCAGGATACCCGCGGTAGCCAGCAGGGACGCTGTATGCGCGTCATGCCCGCAGGCATGCATAACCCCGTTGTTCTGCGATACGTATCCGACCGAATTCAGCTCGGTGATCGGCAGCGCATCCATATCGGCCCGCAGCGCGATGACACGCCGGTCCGGGTTCCTGCCTTTTATAAGCCCGACTACACCTGTCGTAGCCATTGTGGTGTACGGAATGCCGGTCTCTGT
>DATMLR010000411.1:0-3607 GCA_035570015.1 Puia sp. | reverse complement strand
AACCTAAAGAAAAGCGATTTTGTGGCTGGAAGGCTGATCGATGCTTATCTTTTCGGCGAGGAGCATCCGTATGGGAAATACAACAGGGCTGAGGATTTTCAGGCATTGAGACGGGAGGATCTGTTGGACTTCTACCGGCGTCATTATCAGAACGGGGCCTGCCGGATCATTGCTGCGGGCAAGCTGCCTGCCGATCTGATCCCGTTGCTGGAGAAGTATATCGGAGTGCTGCCGTTCGGCAAGCCGGCGGCAGGTGCCGCGGTTCCGCAATTCCCCATCCGGCCGGCCGCTCAAAAAAGATATCGGATTACGAATGATCCTGACGGCGTTCAGGGATCGATCCGGATCGCCCGGAATTTTCCGAACCGGCATCACCCCGATTTTCAGCGGGTGCAGGTGCTGAATAATGTGTTTGGGGGATTCTTCGGGTCGCGGCTGATGACCAATATCCGGGAGGATAAAGGGTACACGTATGGGATCTACAGCTATCTCGTCAACAACCGGCAGGAAAGCGCACTGATGATCAGTACGGAAGCCGGCAAGGAGGTTTGCGAGCCGGCGATAGAGGAGGTCTATAAGGAGATGAGCCTGCTGCGGGAGGAGCTGATCGATGAAGAGGAACTGCAGATGGCACGCAACTTTGCGATAGGCACGGTGCTGGGAGATCTGGATGGGCCTTTTCATGTGGCGAGTCGGTGGAAGAGTATTCTGTTGAATGGGTTGGATGAAAATTATTTCCGCGAAGGGATCCGAATAGTGAAGACCATTACGCCTGAGGAGCTAAAGGAACTGGCAATTAAATGGCTGGACCCGGCCGCCTTTTTTGAGTTGGTGGTGGTGTGAATTTCCCTTAAATTGTCAGCAAAAGAAACGCATGAAATTCGTGGTGCGCATCCTGATCACGGCGGTGGTCGCTTTTGCGTTATCTGCCGTTCTGCCGGGTATTCATTTCCGTAGTTTCTGGAGTGCGGTTGTACTTGCGGTGGTCCTGGCGGTCCTTAATTTCTTACTCAAGCCCATCCTGATTATCCTTACACTACCGATCACAATTCTTACTTTTGGTCTCTTCCTTTTTGTTATCAATGCTATAATTGTATGGGTGGCGCGCGATATTGTCAGCGGGTTTTGGGTGGATAATTTCGGCTGGGCATTGCTGTTCAGTCTGCTCCTGTCGTTGCTGACCTCTATTCTGTACAGGGACACCAGGCAGGAGGATGACAGGCGGAGATAAAAAAGATCGTATGAACTTCGACAGAAAAGACTGCAGCAACGAAGAGCTTCTTCGCTTATACAAAAGCGTTCTATTACCCCGGATGATCGAGGAAAAAATGTTGGTCCTGCTGCGGCAGGGGAAGATCAGCAAATGGTTCAGCGGGATCGGTCAGGAGGCCATAGCGGTCGGGGCTACCCTGGCGATGGGAGCGGATGAATGGATCCTGCCGCTGCATCGGAACCTGGGCGTTTTCACCGGCCGGGGGATGGATTTGTCCCGGTTGTTCGAGCAATGGCAGGGTAGTCCGGACGGCTATAGTAAGGGCAGGGAGCGGAGTTTTCATTTCGGGAGCCGGGAACATGCGATCTGCGGGATGATCTCGCATTTGGGGCCGCAGCTGGGCGTTGCGGATGGGATCGGGTTGGCAGCCAGACTTGGTGAAAGCGGCAAGGCGACCCTGGTATTTACCGGCGAGGGCGGGACGAGCGAAGGTGATTTCCATGAGGCCCTGAATGTAGCTTCCGTTTGGGACCTGCCGGTGATCTTCCTGATCGAGAACAATGGGTATGCGCTGAGCACACCCGTCGGCGAACAATATCGCGGCGAGAGCCTGGTCTACAAGGCGGCCGGATATGGGATGGAAGGGATCCGGATCGATGGGAATAATATTCTGACGGTATATGATACGATCCGCGGGGTTAGAAAATACTGTACAAAATATAGCCGGCCTTACCTGGTGGAATGTATGACTTTTCGGATGCGGGGCCACGAAGAGGCCAGCGGCGTTAAATATGTCCCAAAGGAATTGATCGAGGATTGGGGAAAGAAAGATCCGGTCGTCAATTACGAGAACTGGCTGCGGGACGAGCAGGTGCTGGCGCCTGATGAGATCGAAGGGATCCGGCAGGAGACTGCCCGCTATATCGAAACACAGCTTAGCGGTTTGCTGGAGCCGGTGATGATCCTTCCGGATACGGATGAGGAGCTGGCGGATGTCTATGCGCCCGCGCCTTTTGTCCGCTCCGAGCCGGAGGAATCAGGACCCAATGTCCCGGAAAAAAGGGTGATCGATGCGATCAGGGAAGGGCTGGATCAGTCGATGGAGCATTATGACAACCTGATATTGATGGGGCAGGATATTGCCGGGTACGGGGGCGCTTTCAAGATAACCGAGGGGCTGATGGAAAAGTATGGCGACCACCGGGTCCGGAATACGCCCCTGTGTGAAAGCGCGATCGTGGGCTGTGCGCTGGGGCTGAGTCTTGAGGGGTACAAGAGCGTGGTGGAGATGCAATTTGCGGATTTCGTAACGGCGGGGTTCAATCAGATCGTCAATAATCTGGCGAAGATCCACTACCGGTGGGGGCAGGCGGCGGATGTGGTCATTCGCATGCCCACGGGGGCGGGGGTCGGGGCCGGCCCTTTCCATTCCCAGAGTAATGAAGCCTGGTTCGTGCATACGCCGGGGTTGAAGGTGGTTTATCCTTCGAGTCCGTTCGATGCCAAAGGGCTGCTGATCGCCGCGATCCATGATCCCAATCCGGTGATGTATTTTGAGCATAAGGCTTTGTACCGAAGTATCAGCGGTCCGGTGCCGGGCGACTATTATGAGCTGGCCATCGGCAAGGCCAGGCTGGTCCGGGAAGGCGAGGACCTTTCCATCATCACTTATGGCGCCGGGGTCCATTGGGCCCTGGAGTATGCGCGCGCGCATCCGGAGCTATCGCTGGATATCCTTGATCTGCGGACATTGCTGCCATTGGATTACACGGCGATCCGGGATTCCGTTACCCGGACGGGGAAGGCATTGGTTTTGCATGAGGATACATTGACCGGCGGGATTGGTGGGGAGGTGGCGGCCTGGATTGCGGAACATTGTTTTCAAGTGTTGGATGCGCCCGTTACCCGGTGTGCCTCGCTGGATACCCCGGTACCGTTCAATATCCAGCTGGAAAATAATTTTCTGGCAAAATCCAGGTTGGATGGGTTGGTGAGGCGGTTGATGGAATATTAGGGCGTTCGGAGAATACCAGGGGGCGTTGGGATAAATTTATACACCATTCGTGCACAAATCTTGACTTTCGATTTCGCGTTACTTAACTTTAGTTTAAATAGGATAAGGTTTAATGGTTATGGAAACTGATTAGAGCAGCCTCCCCGGAATGGGAGGTTTTTTGTTTTTTAATTCGCGTCTTTGGGCGCGCCAATCTATTCGGTGGCGCCTTTCTCGCCGATAAACCATTCCTCTTTATTTTTGAACAATACGTTGAACGTTGTAAACGAACCGTAGATCCGGGTAATATATTGCTGGAGGTTGATCTTGTCTTCGTCGCTGAGGCCTTTGTGACCGTTGATCTGTTGTTCGAGTACGCGCAGGCGGTCGCGGGCCATGAC
>DATMLR010000410.1:0-7918 GCA_035570015.1 Puia sp. | reverse complement strand
GCAAAGACCGAGTTGCGCAAGTTGCGGGTAGTAATTTCTGTTGTCCATTTATTCAGAGCCATCGGCTCGCCTTCTTCGAGGAGGTTGCGCCAGGTATGGAGATCGATTCCTTCGCTGTCGAAGACCATCTTGCGGCTGTTGGCGATACCGACGATGCGGAGTTGAACGCGTAGCTGTTGCTGGAGCCAGTCCTGTTGCTGCTTCAGCTGGTCGATGAGGCGGCGGCCGACGTTACCGGTACCGGTGATGAACAGGTTGAGCTGGCGATAGGATGTCTCAAAAAATTCTTCATGGAGGACATTGATGGCTTTTTTGACGTCGCCGGCGGCGATCACGGCAGTTATATTTCTTTCCGACGAGCCCTGGGCAATGGCGCGAACGTTCACACCGTTGCGACCAAGGGCGCCAAACATCTTTCCGCTGATGCCGGGATGGCTTTTCATGTGATCTCCAACGAGTGCGATTACGGAGAGGCCGGTTTCGACGATGAGGGGGTCGACGGTCCCGGCGGCGATCTCCGGGTGGAAGCTATGGTCGATGGCGTGTTTGGCGGTGGCGGCGTTTGTCTCGTCGATACCGACGCAGATGGAATGTTCGGAAGAGCCCTGAGTGATGAGAATGACGTTGATCTGGTGGCTGGAAAGGGCTTCGAAAAGCCGTTTGGAGAAGCCGGGGATGCCGACCATGCCGCTGCCTTCGAGGCTGAGCAGGGCGATCCGGGGGATGCTGGAGATGCCGCGGATGCTGTCGCCATTGTGGATGGCCTCGAGTTCGATGACGGTGCCGGCGTCTTCGGGGGCAAAGGTATTCTTGATCCGGACGGGGATGTTCTTCCGCATGACGGGTTGGATAGTGGGTGGGTAGATGACTTTGGCGCCGAAGTGGGAGAGTTCCATCGCTTCCTGATAGGAGATGCGGGGGATCAGTTTGACATTTGTTACGAGGCGGGGGTCGGCGGTCATCATACCGGAGACATCGGTCCAGATGTCCAGAGTGCGGGCGTCGACGGCGGCGGCCACGATGGCTGCGGTATAGTCGGAGCCGCCGCGGCCAAGCGTGGTCGTAATGCCTTTTGCATCGGCGGCGACGAAGCCGGGGAGGATGAAGAGTGGAGCGAGTGAATGGTCGATGTAGTCCTTTATTCTTCTATTCGTTTCCGGGAAATCGACGGCGGCGTGACCATAGTGGGAGTCCGTGACGATGAGCTCGCGAGTGTCTTTCCACGAGTGGTCAAGGTCCAGGGCGGCGAATCGGGCGGCAATGATATATGAAGACATTAGTTCACCATAGCTGACGATCTTGTCCTGGGTGCGCAGTGAAAGCTCGCCCAACAGAAAGACGCCGCTGCAGATGTCTTCGAGCTCGTTGCAACGGGTCTTGACAGCGCTAAGGGCGGCGGACTGGCGGGTGATGGGGAGCAGTGTCCTGACGGTCTCGAGATGGCGGTGTTCTATCTCCTGCAATTTGTCTTTGTAGGACTCGTCCCCTGCGGCTGCTGAAGCCGCCGTTTGGATAAGCATGTCCGTGATGCCGCCCAGCGCGGAGACGATGAGGATTGTCCTGTCCTTTTGTAATGCTTCGAGTGTTAGGTTGATGACTTTGGAGATATTATCTGCGTTGGCTACGGAAGTGCCGCCGAATTTTAAAACTTGCATAATCGAAAATTTAGTGAAAAGGCCCGGGAAGGGAATGAAATGGGGTAATATGGAATGTGGCAACCCTTAACGGGTTGTAATGGAGATAATCGTTGTATTTTGCGAACCCGGGGCGCTATGTGCTTTGATGGAGATCACGAGGGTGCTAAGGTAGGGTAATTGAATGGAAAAACAAAAAAAGACCATTTCTTTAATGGGAATAAAGTAAATTTGGCGCTCCATTGAAATTATTCTGCAGTATTCGCCTATTCTTTGAAAGGCATTAAATTTTAGTTATGAATTATCAACCATCCCAGGGGTTGCCGCAATTCAAGAACCTGGTCGGGATCAAGTTTCAGCTTTACAATAGTCTGTTTACGTCACTGCCTTTTCATCGGATCGAGAAAACGGGTATCCTGTTGTCGTTGCTGTTGACGGTCTGTGAGGAGGGGTATTTGAAGAAGCAGAGCCCGGAGCAGATCCTGGAGGAGTTCTTCCTGAAGCAGACGGCGCTCGCGGGTGAGCGGGAGCGGGCGGACATCCTATTCCGTTTTGTACAATATGTTGAGCGGCAGATCGTGCTGTTCGATGCGTTGGAGGATGCGGCTTTCCGGCATGTCACGGATATGGGTGGTCAGGGGACGTTGAAGCATTTGTTGTCGGAGGTGATCCAGACGAACAAGGAGGAGGAGCTGACGGAAAAGCTGAAGGATTATTCGGTGCGGCTGGTGCTGACGGCGCATCCTACGCAATTCTATCCGGGCACCGTCCTGGGCATCATCAATGATCTATCGAGGGCGGTGATCGAGAACAATGCGGGGGAGATCAACCTATATATGCAGCAGCTGGGGAAAACGCCGTTTCTGAAAAAGCAGAAACCGACGCCGTATGATGAAGCGATCAGTTTGATCTGGTACCTCGAAAATGTTTTTTATTCGGCGTGTGGTAAGATCATATCGACGTTGCGGGATTTTTTTCCGGACGCGCTGGACAATAAGAATGCGGTGATCAAGATGGGGTTCTGGCCAGGTGGTGACCGGGACGGCAATCCGTTCGTCAAGGCGGAAACGACACTGCGGGTGGCGGAGGCGTTGCGGGGGGCGATCATCAAGTGTTATTACCTCGACGTGCGGCGGCTGAAAAGAAGACTTACATTCAAGGGGGTGGATGTGTTGATTGCGGAGCTGGAGGATAAGCTGTACAATAATATTTTCATTCCCAATCAGCGAACGGATCTGTCGAAGGAAGAGATCCTGGAGGACCTGGCGAAGATCCGGGAAATAATCATCTATCAGCATAACAGCCTGTTCCTGCACCAGGTGGACAACCTGATCGGGAAGGTGATGATATTCGGACTCTATTTCGCGACGCTGGATATCCGGCAGGACAGCAGTATACACACGGCGGTGCTGGCGGCTATTGCGGAACGGGATGGTCAGGCTGATCCGGCGTTATATGAGGACCCTCTGGTTAAAGATACACTGGAAGTAATAAGAACGATACGGGTCATCCAGCAGATGAACGGCGAAGAAGGGTGTAACCGATATGTGATCAGCCACTGTAGTAGCGCGGGGAATGTTTTGGAGGTCTTTAAGTTGTTCGTGTTGAGCGGCTGGAAGGCGGAGGCGCTTGCGGTGGATATCGTGCCGTTGTTCGAGACGGTAGAGGACTTGCAGGCGGCGGCTTCGGTAATGGAGGAGCTGTATAGCAATCCTGTTTACCGGAAACATCTGAAGTATCGCGGGAATACACAGACGATCATGCTGGGTTTCTCTGATGGAACGAAGGATGGCGGATACCTGATGGCCAATTGGGGAATCTATAAGGCGAAAGAGGAGTTGACTTCGGTCTCGCGGAAATATGGCATCGACGCGGTATTCTTCGACGGGCGCGGCGGGCCGCCGGCGAGGGGCGGGGGCAAGACCCATCGCTTCTATGCGTCGATGGGGAAGAATATTGCCAACAAGGAGATCCAGCTGACGATACAGGGGCAGACGGTCAGCTCCAATTTCGGAACGGTGGATACGGCGCAATACAATATCGAGCAGCTGCTGCATGCGGGGATCTCGAATGATCTGTTCTCTTCGAAGGAGGTAACGTTGCAGGCTGGTGAGGAGGCGCTGCTGGCGGCGCTGGCGGCGGATAGCTATACGGCTTATTCGAAGCTGAAGGGGCATCCTTATTTTCTGCAATATTTAAATGAGGTCAGTCCGTTGCGCTTCTATAGTGAGACGAATATCGCCAGCCGGCCTACGCGGCGGAAGGGCGGGCGGTTGGAGCTGACCGATCTCAGGGCCATTCCGTTTGTTGGCGCGTGGAGTCAGTTGAAGCAGAATGTGACGGGGTATTATGGGGTGGGGGTCGCGTTACAGGAGATGGACAAGCGGGGAAAATGGGCAGCGGTGAAGCATTTGTATGAGAACTCGCTATTTTTCCGGACGCTGCTGGATAATTGTGAGATGGCGATGAAGAAATGTTTTTTCCCGCTGACGGAACATTTCTCCCAGCATCCGGTGTATGGTGAGATCTGGAGGATGATCTATGATGAGTTCGAGCTGACGAAGAAATATATCCTGAGGCTATCGGGCAGGAGTGAATTGATGGCGGACTACCCGGTTGATGCGTTGTCTATACAGATGCGGGAGCGGATCGTGCTGCCGTTGAGCACTATCCAGCAGTATGCTTTGACGAAGTTCCGGGCGATCGAGAAGAGCGGGGAGAATAAGGCGATGAAGGAGGTATATGAGAAGTTGATTATGCGGAGTTCATTTGGGATCATCAATGCGGCGCGGAATAGCGCGTAGGGGGACTGCGGCGCGGGTGGCGAGTGTGCCGGATTTGACGAAAGTTTTAATTGCGGCGAATTCGCCATAATTAGAAGGTTTAGAGATAAGGCGGCCGCAGGCTACCGCATTTGTTGTATTACCCATCCATTTCCGTCCGGGTCATTTAGAGTGAAATACTGCCCCCACGGAGCGGATTGTATTTGGGCAACGTCGGGTACTTTCTCCTGTAGTATTTGGTGTGCGGCATTTACGTCTTTGCACAACAAAACAATCCCTCGCATACAGCCAGGCGGCATAGATGGAAACCAGTTAACTAAGGTGATCCTCGTATTTGATCCTGGAATACTTAACTCAATCCATTTTGCATCGGGTTTGAAGGGACTTTCCCTTGCGATCTCAAAGCCCAAAACATCATGGTAAAATCTTTTCGCGATTTCCTGATCGTTAACAGGGATCGAAATAAGTGCTAATCCATTGATTTTCATATTCGTGTTTATTTGAATACAAAAATCCTCAATTAATCAGAAAAGCATTTATCGAAAATTGCTTTTTTGGTTAAGTTGATCCCGGCATGAGCCTAAGCGCTTCTTCCCATTTCAGCTTATTCACACCCTTTACGATCAGCCATAACATAAGCGACGCCTCTGCAAGAATCCCGACAATTTCGATGTACAATACAGAATATTTTTCCAAAGGTGAGAGATAAATCAGCCAACCTACACCAGCCAGCGCCATCAGCACGCCGAGAATTCGCGGCAGAAATGTCGATTTGAAAATCAAGTAGCCGAGCAGCACGCAATAAGGCCCGAAAAACCAAAGCGGGCTGATCAGAGGGGTAACCGTATCAAAAATCGCGATGGTTCCGATAACGCATCCGGCGGCGCTGACAATGGCGGCAATCAAGGAGATAATTCTGTTAACCGGCCTGAACAGAAAAAAGAAAAGAAATGCAAGGGTGAGATATACTATATTGGATATCAGATTCGTAGCATCGCTGAATGCACTGAAACGATGTTGACCGAGAACCTGAGCAAGTATCGCCAGCAAAAAATACGACAAATAAATCACTCCAATGAACCTCCCCCTTGGAGATGCGGAAGCCGCTTTGATCCATTTCATGATTGAATATATCTACATTTTTGATCGCGAGTCTTACACAATTCCGACAGAGTCTTATATCATTCGCACGTGCCAAGTGGATCAGGGTGAAATTGCTCTTTCCTCAGTGCAACGATAAGTGCTCCGTTAACGGGCCTAGCATGAAAGCAGGTAAGAAGGAAAGAGCATTTAGAAAAATGATGACGATGAACAGGAACACGCCAAAAGTCATGGAATTGACGGAAAGACTGCCGCTGGTGGAAGGGGTGGCTTTTTTTTCCCGTAACCCTCCGGCAATGACAAGGGCGCCGGCAATCGGGAGAAACCTGCCGCAAAGCATGACCACCGAGGTGGTAAGATTCCAAAAGACAGTGTTGTTACCGAGTCCGCTGAATTCAGACCCGTTGCCGGCCATGGAGGACACGAATTCATATAAGAAAGTAGTAAAGCCATGGGCCCCCTTATTGGTCAGCCATTGCAAAGCTTCGTTACCGCCGGGAAAGTGCATGTAGACAAAACAGGCAATCGCGGTGAACATTGCCGGAAACAGCATTTGCCCAACGCTGACCAAAGAGGCCACCTGCATTTCCCGGAGCTCGATCTTCCTGCCCAAAAGTTCGGGGGTTCTGCCGATCATCAGCGTGGCAATAAATACGGCGATGATCAGATAAAGAAATATGTTGATCCAACCGGTGCCCAGGCCGCCGTAAAAAGCATCGATGTGCATGCCTGCCAGCATTGTGACGCCCCCCAGGGGCATATAACTGTCATGACTGCCTACGAGTGTTCCTGCGGGCACAACCATATTTACCCCACTATAAAAAGCGGAATAAAAAGAACCGAAACGCAGCTCCTTTCCTTCCATATTTCCTTCCCTGGTATTTAATCCCATGGCGGCCAGAGCTGGGTTTCCTTTCATTTCCTGCACAACGATCGGAATAGTGACCAGCAGGAACCCGGCGGTCATGGCTACAAGAAGCATTCGACTAAACCGTTTGGATTGTAAGTATTGACCGACGCAGAAGACGAAAGCTATGGGAAGCAGCAAGACGATAATAATATGAATGGCAAAGGTGACAAAATTAGGGTTTTCGAAGGGATGCGCATCGTTTGCTGCAAAGAATCCACCGCCATTGCTGCCGAGTTCCTTAATGGGGATCATAGCGGCCACGGGGCCCGTTGCCACCTGCACGGAGTCCCCCTGCACCGGGTAAATCTTCTCAGGGCCGCGGAATGTCATCGGCATGCCATTGAACGCAAAGACAATTGCAACGATTAAAGAAAGGGGCAGCAGAACCCGGGTAAGGGAGCGAACGAAGTCCTTGTAGAAATTGCCGAGATCGGAAGTCGTTCCTGCGCCTAGTCCCCGGGCTACTGCGATGCCGGCGGCGAGGCTGGTAGCTGCGCTAACGAATTGCAGGAACATAAAGACCGTCATCTGTGAAAGGTAAGTTGCGCCGGACTCGCCGGCATAATGCTGCAAATTGGTGCTGGTCAGGAAACTGATGGCCGAATTCAACGCCAGCGACCAGTCCATTGAGGGATTATGCGCGGGATTCAGCAAAAACTTTCCCTGAAAGAGCAGGATGAGCATTGCCCAGGCAAACCAGATCCCGTTGATTATAAAAATAGCCGAGAGGTATTGCTTCCAATTCATTCCGGCCTGTACGTTGATGCGGCAGAATCTAAAAAGTCGGTTTTCCAAGGGCTGGAGAAAGTCCAACAGCGAGCTCTCTTCTTTGTATATTCTACTAAGGTATCTTCCGAGCGGCGCGGCCAGGAAAACAGCGACTACGAAGATTAGTGTACAGGAGATCGTTTGCAGAAGCATACTAAAATGCCATCGCAGTTTTGGAGGAGTTACCATCATTCTGCGGACCTATATAAGGCATGCCCGGTGTCGGATTAAGTCCTTCTGCGTGCAACTTGTTCAACTGGTCGACGTTGCCTTGCAGATTCGCAGGCCAATCCCGCCGGGAAAGTTCCTTCCCCAACCAGGCGGGGTTCAACTGAGCATTACGGATATAATTGTCCGTTTCCCCAATTATAATTTTGCGGCTCAAAGGCAGCTGACGCCAGCCGGTGCCGTATAAGGTAACCCTATGGTCAGCGCAGTTGCCGCAGTACCTAACTGTGATGGCAGATTCGCTGGTAGGCTCGCAAGCGGCAAAAACATTACCGGATTCCCGGTCGACAATGGTATAGCGATCGGATGTGGGCCCTTCGTTGTCAAATACAATATAGTTTGTCATAATGCTTTTTATTTAACAACCTGCTTTAGTAACCTGGCGGATATAGAGGCTATAAAGTTCGGTGGGCATACAGGATTGGACGAGGCGCCATTCCACCTGGTTGCAATGAGGCAGGATGGAAGAGAAGGCGAAAATGAAAATATTCTCG
>DATMLR010000409.1:0-2171 GCA_035570015.1 Puia sp. | reverse complement strand
TTCCTTTAGCTCGGCAAATTCATCGGGATGGACGAACCGGATGACGGGGAGGTGTTTCTTTGTCGGCTGGAGGTACTGGCCAAGCGTGAAGACATCCACCCCGCTGTCGCGCAGGTCCTGCATGGTCCGGAGCACTTCTTCCTTTTGTTCGCCGAGGCCGAGCATAATCCCGGACTTCGTGCGCATGCCGCCTTCCTTCAGGATGCGGAGCGTTTCCATGCTGCGCCAGTATTTAGCCTGGATACGGACCTGGCGGGTGAGCCGTTCGACCGTCTCGATATTGTGTGAAACCACTTCGGGAACTACATCGATGACCCGCTGAATGTTCTCCTTCTCCGCTTTGAAGTCGGGGATGAGCGTTTCGAGGGTGGTATCCGGGTTGAGGGCCTTGACGGCGCGGATCGTATTTTGCCAGATGACACTGCCGCCGTCTTTGAGTTCGTCGCGGTCGACGGAGGTGATCACCGCGTGTTTGACCTTCATCAGGTGGATGGCTTCGGCTACACGCTGGGGCTCGTTCCAGTCTACGGGCTCAGGGCGCCCGGTAGCGACAGCGCAGAAGCCGCAGCTGCGGGTGCAGATATTTCCGAGGATCATAAAGGTGGCTGTTCCCTCTCCCCAGCATTCGCCCATATTGGGGCAGTTGCCGCTTTCGCAGATAGTATGGAGCTTATGGGTATCCACGAGGCCGCGGACGTGCTTATAATTTTCGCCGATCGGTAACTTAACACGTAACCAGTTGGGTTTCTGAATCTTTGGTTCCATGGGGCAAAATTACGCCTTATTTCCGGTTGCCAAAAAGGATGGCGACATAGGCGTTGAAGAAGAACTGTTTGGGCGGGGAGGAGTTGATCGCACCAGGCGGGCTATACATAATAGGCATTTTACCGCTGAAAAACTCTTCTGTCAATCCCACTTCGATGGCGGCCACGGTCTGGTTAAGCCGGCCATAGTCGAAGCGCATGCCTTGTTTAGCGTTCAGGCCGGGCTTAATCGTGAGGTCATCCCAGCCGATCAGGAATCCGGCGGCCCCGGTGATCTGGTCGCCAGTGGTACTATCATTGGCAAATTGGGCATAGGTCTGCTGGTTGCTGGCCCCGGAGATGGCATTGGTGATATCGAGGTAATAAGGTTTCAACATCCCGATAGTGATACCACCGGCGTAAAGTGCCGTGACGGCCACGCCGTTCTTATTGCCCTTACCACCTATAAGGATCTGCTGGCCGATAGACATCTTGAACTCGTATAGATTATTGAGCTTATAAGGGACGACGGAGGAGAAATCGAAGCCGTCGGTCGTAGCGGAGATATGATGCTCTTTGGGACTATGTTTCTCGTTCAGCTCGAACTCCCACAGGAGCGTTCGGGTGGGAGTTCTGAAAAAGCCTTTTTCGTAAGAGATGCCGTAGCCGTCGCTGGCAAGGTGGATACCAAAGATGTTTTGGCGATTGAAGATAAGGTCGCCTTCCTCTTCCATGCGCAGTGCATTGTTCATTCGGTTCCGTTTCTGCTGCTGCCTGGTTTCACGCTGGGGAGCAGGAGTATAGGTGGTGTCCTGGGCGAATGCCTGGGCAACGAAAACGGTGGCGAGAAGGGTGAGGAAAATATGCCGAAATCGGAAGGTTATCACTGCTGAGGTTTTATATAACTGACGTAAATTTAGGTAAATTTTGCACAATGCCTACTTCAACAGTTATTTACGAGGGAGATTTACGAACGGTTGCCCAGCACCTTCAATCCGGGACCGAAATTGAGACAGATGCGCCTACGGACAACCAGGGAAAGGGGGAGCGATTTTCCCCGACGGACCTCGTGGCAACCGCACTGGGCGCCTGTATGGCAACGACGATGGGGATAAAGGCCCGCGATCTGCCGGTCGACCTGCGGGGGATGAAGCTGTCTGTCCAGAAGATCATGAAACCCGAACCGCGCCGCATTGCGGGAATCCATATCGTTTTTGATTTTCCGGAAGGGTTTCATGCCGATGAGAAGACGCGGGCGATCCTGGAGCGGACGGCGCATACCTGTCCGGTCATGCAAAGCATCCATCCCGATATGGAGGTAAAGGTAGATTTTCACTGGCCGGTTCTTAGCAAGGTCTGACCGATCGCGCAATCGAGACATTTTTTTTGTGAGCAGTAGTTTTTTCTCAATTCCAGCAGGGCCTGGGT
>DATMLR010000408.1:0-6157 GCA_035570015.1 Puia sp. | reverse complement strand
CGCCGTCATCGACATGACCTGCAAGGCTGCCAACGTCGCATTCGGCTCTGTGCGTAATATTTCCGATCCGGCCCAGAATACCGCGCTGCCCCAGCAAGCCCAGGGCGACTGGGGATCTGCGATCTACAATGCCTACGGATTCTATACCAGCTACAACGGTGCCATAACCGCCTGGGCCATCCTAAACGCTTGATCCATTTCAATTCATCACATCATATGCCCGCACCTCAGGTTGGCAGTGCGGCCTTTTCATGAGCCCGCAATCTGGCAGCCTGCCCCGTCCTACTCTGGTCACCTCTAACGACAAAAAAGATCAATTCGAAATTGTTCTCCAGACAATACACCATGTTGCTCCTGATCTGCCGGATACTGTCCTAAGCGTCCGCCTTCTGTACAGTTGACGGCCTTGGACCGACCTTCCATTATAATCAGCAAGACCTAGGGAGTTAGATTAACTTTCTTTTTACTTTGGAGTTCGTTTAATATCTGCCAGGATCACTAGTTCTTGTATAGTACTCCTTAATTCTGACTTAATTTCTTCAATATCGTGCCTTATCGCTATAAATCGTCGGCTGTGGGCAGATTTGTCACCAATATCCTTCAGTTTAGGTAGCGCATTTTTCGTATTTCGTGACAATGTCCAAGCTGTTTCGGCTAACATTATATTAATAAGATCGCGGAGATACATATAGTCTCCGTTTTTTTTGATCTTGGTTTCAAGTTGAAAATGCTCGAATACCTCAATAATCAGCGTTTCTAATAATCTTCTGATCATAACTGCACATGCGTCGAACCAACCATTTTCATAACACCCGTTAATCTGGTTGCCAACTTTTTCGATATATACTCGAGTATTAGAAACCAATGGCATGAAAACTATTGACTGGCTTTTCGATTCTTGCCCTCGACAGAAGGAAGCCATTCTTTCGGAGAAATGCTAGCAATATTCTTTATAAGAGAAACGACACCAGCAATCTTTTGACTATCCATTCAGCTAATTTTTATAAACATATTTAGGGCAAAGAGAATGAAAATTTTCTGAAGATTATTGAGTCTAAGATAGCCTGATTCGACTCAATGAAATATTTGAACTGCCTCGATCGGTTGCAAATGCTAGCCAACAGAGCACCGTGGTATATTCAATGATTTAAAATGAATTGCCCTGAGCTATTTCCTTAACAGAAACTAAAACTTAAACTTGGCTGGATTGCGCTTGGGATGCCAGAATAGCAGAATCACAATTTGCTTTTTTCTTGGCTGATAATGGTAGACTATATGTGTGTGTTTATTGATAATACCAATCCGCACATTCTTCCTCTTAGTTGAAGGGCGGCACATTTCTGGATAACGTCTTAAGTTCGAAAGAAGATCTACGGTTTGGTTGACAAACTTTTCCACTTCCCTTTCCGTCCATGCAGTCTGCAAGTATTAGATAATTTTATTGAAGGATGTCTTCGCAGTGTTGGTCCATAATATCTCTCCAACTACTTCTTCAGCCATTTTTTATACTTTTTTAATACTGCATCCTGGGGTGTCAATTTCCCTGCTTTCATTTCAGCCAACGACTTATCAATGGCATCTTGCTGTTCCTTGCCGATTTCATCCCACCAATCTTGCTGGTTTGCTGCGAAGCTTTTCACTACGCCTAAGACAGCCTGTTTCTGCTGATCGCTCAAGCGGGGCAGATATTGCGCAATTTCCCGATCAATTATCCTGGCAGTTTGCATATTGACATTTTTACAAATTTAGTCCTAATAACCAGCGTATCCAAACAGGCGTTGGCCTAACTCATGGTGTAAGCACCCACAGGCAAAACAAACATTTGATACCCAATATATTGGAGTCCAGGTTCATTTCCCGCCCTATCTAACAAGCCAATAATCAGAACACGCCCGCCTTTACAACCTCGCCATCGGCGGCCTGACCGGCATCTCGAACGGATTACACCCCTGTGCCTTCAACTTTCGCCGCCAGACCTTCCCGACACAAGTCACATACAGCACATCGAAGCCCGGCCCCCCAAAACATAAATTCGACGGCTGCCCGCCCCCCGGTGTCGGAAGTACAGCATTCACCCGCCCCAACTGATCCAATATCTGGATACCCATATTCGTCGCCACATAGATCAGACCGTTCCGATCACACTTCATTCCATCCGGCCACGCATTCTCCTTATCATCCGGCACATGCAGCCACCCAAATCGCTGTTTGTTCGTCAGCGTCCCATCCGGCTGTACAGTAAAAATCCAAATCCAATGACTCGCCGACTCGGCTACATAAAGCTGCGTCTGATCGGGTGTCAGGCAAAGCCCGTTCACAAACTTCAACCCCGAGTCCACCACCGCCGGCTGCGCGCCGGGCCGGATCAGCCAGATCCGCCCCGGCCGGTCCACACCATCCGGCGCCGTAACATACACATTGCCGTTACGGGCGACCACCAGATCATTCCCGGCAATGTCATTCGCGATCACCGCAGATGCACCCCCAGCCCCGCCGCCCCCGCCGGAATGCCGGATGACCTGCTTCGACCCTCCCGCCGCCTCGTACCGCGCCCCATCGGCGCCAAAACACGTCCCGCTCGCCCGCTCCGCCCGCGAAGACACCAACACCGGCCCGCCGCCCGCAGCGGAGACCCGATACGTCTTCGACGCCGGAATATCCTGGAAATAAACATTCCCCGCTGTATCCGCTGCTACCCCCTCTGTAAAACCGTATCCTTCGCCAACCAGTTCCCAATCCTCACCCGGAACGATCACTTCCTGCAACACCGCATTCCCGGAACGCCCGCGAGCCACCGGCGAAGGCCATCCCCTCCATAGCCAGCGCATCGCGTCCGGAAACACCGCACCTCCCATCGTGCCGTTATGCCCCCCCTCGCCGTACACATGCCGGGCCTCATAGCCCGCGAACTCCAACGCCCGCTCCATCGTTTGATTGGCCATCCACCAGTCGCCGCCATAAATATTCAGATCATTCGAACCATCCTGTAAGAAGACCCGGATCGGCTTTGGCTCCGTCTTTCGGATCAGGATCGGATACCGGTCTCCGCCACGCAGTCCCACATACGTGCCGATCGCACTGAAGACCCGCGAGAACGCGTCAGGCCGTTCCCACGCCGCCGTGAAAGCGGCAATAGCCCCGCTACTTGACCCACCGATCGCCCGGTCATTGCCGTTCGTAGAAAGACGAATCGTCCGCCCGTCACTGGTCCGATGCCGCTCCACATCCGGCAGGATCTCCGTCAGCAGGAACCGCACATAAGAATCGCCAAGTCCGTCATATTCAAAGCTGCGGGAAAAGCGGTCCCTGGCTGCACTGGTATCGCCCGCCGGAACCCGTCCCGGTGTAACGAAGACGCCGATCGTCACCGGCATCTCCCCGGTATTAATGAGGTTATCCATCACCGTTGGCGCCTTCCATTGAATGCCGTCCTGGTTCACATATACACAGGCCGGATGATCCGGCTTGTATTGAGCGGGGATGTAGATCCAGTAGTCCCTGTGCGTACCCGGAAAAATCGCAGAATGATCGAAGCTGCACTTGATCAGCTCACCTTTCGGTACTCCCGCATGTTCAGCCGACGCCGAATCCACCGGATAGGTTTCCTGTGCGGTTGCAACCAGGATGCCGGATGATATCGACAATAAAAAAAGAATAATATTTTTCTTCATACCACAAGTTACAAAAATGGTCGCCGCGTCCATTTCTGAGCTAAATTCGGTACATGTTAAAGAACCCAACCCTGGTACTGGTCACCCTCATGCTCGGCACGTCCATGGCAGCCATCGACACCAGCATCGTCAACGTGTCTCTCCCTGTGATCCGCCACCAGTTCAATGTGAACCTCGACGAGATTGAATGGGTGATCACCGCATACATGATATCCTTTACGCTCTTCATACCCCTCATCACCTGGTTGAAGAACCGGGTCGGCTATTTTTATCTTTACATCGGCAGCGTGGCCGTCTTTACCATCGGTTCACTGCTGTGCAGCATGTCCCACCAACTCACCCTGCTGGTCATCGCCCGGATGATCCAGGCCGGCGGCGGCGGTGCCATCACCCCCACCTCACTGGCCATCCTTAGCGAAAGCTTTCCGGCCGATAGAAGGGGCAGTGCCATCGGATGGTGGGGCCTCGGCAATGTCATGGGCCCGGCGCTCGGCCCCACTCTGGGTGGCGTCCTCACCCACTACTTTGGCTGGGAGTCGGTCTTCTATGTCAATATCCCGATCGGTATCGCCACCATTTTATTGACCTATCGCTACCTGAATTTCCTGCGCGACCGCACCTGGACACCAACGACATTCGATTTTCGCGGCTTTGCCATGCTCTCCTTTTTCATCGTTTCCCTCCAATATACCATATCGACGATCAGCAAACATGGACAAATCGCCGCCACCATCACCGGATCTGCCGCTACCACCGCCTTTCTCCTGTTCTTCATCCGAAGCGCCCGCAACAACACCCAACCCCTGCTCGATCTGACAGTCTTCCGGGCCGCTAACTTCGCCTACTCGTCCATCATCGTCATCATCCGAAGCATCGGCCTGTTCGGCGGCATGTTCTTCCTGCCCTTCCTTCTGCAGGGCCTGCTCGGATATACGACCATCCAATCGGGTTTGTTGCTGCTCCCCAACGCCCTGATGATGCTCGTCGCCCGGCCATATGCGGGCCGAAAGGCCGATGAAGGCCTGATCCGCAATATCTCGATACTGGGCATCCTCCTGCTCGCCGTTTCCATGTACCTATTCGCGAGGATCGACGTCGGCACTACCGTCTGGCTAATCATCCTGGGAATGATCATCCGCGGCATCGGCATCAGCTTCCTGGTCGCCCCCGTCTCCACCGCCCTCCTCAACGCCGTGTCCCGCGATCAGACTACGACCGCCACTTCGATTAACAGCCTCCTCCAACAGCTCGGCGGCTCCATCGGCATCGCCATCTTCGGCGTCCTCCATCAAATTATATACACCCACTATCTTCACAAAGCATACGCCCCCGCACTGGCCGAACACTATGCCTTACAAGACGGATTCTTCGTCTCCGCGATCGTCGTCGGCCTCGCCATCATCCCCGCGATACGCCTTCCCCAACGCCATACCGTTCGCGTAACAGAAAAAACCGTTACTTAATTGCGGCTTTTTTCTTATCTTTATACCTATCATTCACCAAAAAAAAGGAGGTATTCATGCTATCTACAGATAAATCATGGAAACCTTCGGTTAATTTCGCTTAACCGGGTTGCTCCAAAAAATAATCTGCTGACTTAAGTCAGAAAGAGGCCATCTTTACCAGTGGCCTCTTTTGTTATCTTTCCCCGATGCCCCATCCCGCTGCCAAAATACACTGATTCACAATTATCTTCCGGGTAGAAACTAACACAGGGCCACTCCTCCACTTTCCCCACTGAAATAATATAAGCCCGAAAATCACCTCAATTCAGGACCTTTACAACATGAAATACAGAAAACTCGGTGACACGGATGTCAACCTTTCCGCCATCGGCCTCGGCTGCATGGGAATGAACCACGGCTACGGCCAGCCCGACGACACCGAATCCATCGCCACCCTTGAA
This sequence comes from Puia sp., assembly GCA_035570015.1. Classification (GTDB taxonomy): domain Bacteria; phylum Bacteroidota; class Bacteroidia; order Chitinophagales; family Chitinophagaceae; genus Puia. Next base: position 580 of record DATMLR010000408.1, on the reverse strand, counting down.
AAAGCCATCGAGATCGGCATTAATTTCTGGGACACCGCCGACGTTTACGCCAATGGCAAAAATGAAGAACTCGTCTCCAAAGTGCTCCAGCCAAATCGAAAGAAGATCTTCATCGCCACCAAATTCGGTTTCACCACCGACGCATCCGGTCGCCTGTCCGGTTTCGACGGCTCGCCAAAGCACCTGAATCAATGTATTGATGACAGTCTCCGCCGCCTCAGGACCGATGTCATCGACTTATACTATGCCCACCGGATCGACCCGAACATCCCGGTAGAAGAAATGGTCGGAGCAATGGCCGAACTCGTAAAGCAAGGCAAGGTCCGATTTCTGGGCCTGTCCGAAGCCTCCCCCACGTCCATCCGAAAAGCGCATGCCGTCCACCCGATCAGCGCGCTGCAAAGCGAATATTCTATCTTGACCCGCGGCGTAGAGACGGAGATCCTTCCTCTTTGCCAGGAACTGAAAATAAGCTTTGTCCCCTTTAGCCCTCTCGCCCGGGGTCTCATGACCAATACGCTCAACCTGGGCCAGCTGGGCGACAAGGATTTCCGTCGCGCCCTCCCCCGTAACCAGGGCG
>DATMLR010000407.1:0-4568 GCA_035570015.1 Puia sp. | reverse complement strand
TTCCGCAGCGTTGTGGTTATCCCGGATGTGGATGCGTTGTAGCGAACCGGACATCGACCGTCCGAAAACGGACAAACGCTCGTCGAATGGGTTGAATAATTAGTTGGCAGCCAGTATCTTGGTAATCTGGCACTTTGTTGGGTACAATACGATATGTTCAAGAACTATCTGACCGTCGCCTGGCGTAACCTCTTCCGGAACCGGGCGTCTTCCCTGATCAATATCGGTGGGCTTGCCGCCGGGATGGCCGTAGCCTTGCTGATCGGTCTGTGGATCCACGACGAATATTCCTTTGACAAATACCACCGCAATTATGATCGCATCGCACGCGTGATGCAGTTTCAGAATTCCAACGGGACTCGGGGTTTTGGCTATAACATGTCCTTTCCAGTCGGACCGGCGCTCCGAAAAACGTATGGAAGCGACTTTAAGTATGTTGTCCTATCGTCCTGGGACGTTGAACACATTTTGACGGCAGGCGACAATAAATTTACCTTCCATGGTATTTATATGGACAAGGAAGCGCCGGCCATGCTGACCTTGCGCATGCGGCAGGGTTCCTACGACGCGCTCAACGATCCACACTCCATCCTGCTTGCGGCTTCCGCCGCAAAAGCCCTTTTTGGCAACAGCGATCCGCTTGGGAAAGCGATGCGGATAGACAACAAGCTTGATGTCAAGGTTACGGGGGTCTATGAGGATATGCCATACACCGGCGAGTTCGGGCCCGCCAGGTTTATCGCACCCTGGGACCTCTATGTTACCTCCGAGCGATGGATACTGCCAAGTGCCGATCAATGGGATAACAATAGCTTCCAGCTCTTTGTACAGCTGGCCGATCATGCAGTTATCGATGCCGTCAATCAAAAGATCGCCGGTCTTAAGCAGGCTCATGTGGACCCGCAGGACAAGAAGCTCAATACCGTTCTTTCTTTATTCCCTATGCAGGACTGGCATTTACGCGCCCATTGGGATGACGACGGTCGTCAATCGGGCGGGTTGATCGAATACGTCCGGTTGTTTGGCGCCGTTGGCTTATTTGTCCTTTTGCTGGCTTGTATCAACTTTATGAACTTGAGCACGGCTCGTTCGGAACGGCGGGCGAAGGAGGTCGGGATCCGGAAGTCGATCGGCTCGCTGCGGTCGCAGCTGATCGGGCAGTTCTACAGCGAGTCGCTGCTGGTCGTTGCGCTCGCCTTTATCCTGGCGCTCTGTGTCGTCCAGCTCATATTACCCTGGTTCAACCAGATTGCCGGCAAACAGATGAGCATGCCATGGGCCAATGCGTACTTCTGGCTGCTTGGGTTTTGCTTCATTCTATTTACCGCCCTCGTCGCCGGCAGCTACCCCGCGCTTTACTTGTCTTCCTTCCGGCCGGTCAAGGTATTAAAAGGGGCCTTTAAAGCCGGCCGCCTTGCCGCAGTTCCGCGTAAGGTGCTGGTGGTGCTGCAATTCACCATTTCCATTACCCTGATCATTGGTACGCTGGTAATATACAGGCAGATCCGATACACCCGGGACAGACCGGTCGGATTCAACCGGGATGCGCTGATGATGGTCCGCATGAAATCGCATGATTACTACGGGATCTATGGCGCGCTGGAAAACGCGTTGAAAAAGACAGGGGCCATCGAAGAGATGGCCGAATCCTCCAGCCCCATGACGGATGTCTGGTCATCCGACGACACTTTCCAGTGGCCCGGATATGATCCCGAGGTTAACAAGGATTTCGGTACGATCTTCGTAACCCATGATTTCGGCAAGACGGTGGGGTGGAAGATAAAGGATGGCCGGGACTTTTCCCGTGAATTAAAAACCGATTCGGGTTCGCTCATTATAAATGAAGCGGCCGTGAAGTTCATGGGGCTGAAAAACCCCGTCGGTACGGTTGTCACCCAAGGGTTTGGCGCCGACCGAAGGCGCTATACCATCATCGGCGTTGCAGGAGACATGGTAATGGAGTCACCTTCCGATAATGTGCGGCCGACGATCTATTTTATGGATTACGAAAATGTTAACTGGATGTTGTTCCGGCTCAACCATCATCAAAGCGCGCACGAATCAGTGGCAAAGATCGGGGCTGCATTCCGAACGATCCTTCCTGCCGTACCCTTCGACTATCGATTCACCGACAATGAGTACACAGCGAAATTTGAAGCGGAAGAACGGATCGGCGCCTTGGCGGTCTTCTTCACCATCCTGGCTGTCTTTATCAGCTGTATCGGGCTGTTCGGGCTTGCTTCCTTTGTGGCGGAGCAGCGGACCAGGGAGATTGGGATCCGCAAGGTGCTCGGGGCGTCCGTCACCAACCTGTGGGGCATGCTGTCGACGGATTTCATCCGGCTGGTAGCCATTTCCTGCCTGATCGCCATACCCGCGGCCTGGCTAGCCATGCATGGCTGGCTCCAAAACTATACTTACCGCACACCCATCGCGTGGTGGATCTTCGCAGTCACCGCCTGCGGCACCTTGCTGCTTACGCTGCTGACCGTGAGCTTCCAGGCTATTCGTGCGGCACTGGCGAATCCTGTCAATAGTTTGAGGACGGAGTAGCCTTCCGGTCGGATCATTTTTTCTCAAAATCGAATTCAATATAAGGGTAGGGGTCATTCCTCCCCACGACGCGGGTCTTTGCCATCAGGTCACCCAGCCGCTGATTATTCGCAGTGGACCTTACCAGCAGGTAAGCAATCAGGCCGCAGCACGGGAAGATCTCCAGGGCATCACAAAGCCTTCTAACCAGGATTTGGCCGAAGAACAGCCCGCTGCCATCCGTGGCCACGACCTTTAGTTTGAGCAGCTGATGTCCGAAAGTGCCGCCGAAATATCTTTCGGCAATAACGAAATACACGAACCACATGGCTTCAGGCGCCATGGCGCGCCAGCCAAAGACAACATATTTCCCGTCATCCTGCCTGTCACCTAAAAGGAAAATAGACGAGACGGATAGGAAGATGATAATCGTGTAATCGATCACCGTCGCCCACACCCGGCGGCTTATATAGGGGTATATCATATTAAATGTCTCTATCCTTTCAACATCACCTTCTGCCCGGTCTTCGCCGCCTCATAGATCGCCCGGATGATGACCATATCCTTCACCGCCTCTTCTCCATCTGCCGGCACCTCCGGCTTCCCGCCGCGCAACAGGATATCGGACATGGCATCCATCTGCACCGTCTGATGCACGACATCGGGCTGTGTCAGTTCGCCCTTGTTGGTGTGGCCCTTCGTTGGCCCATACCCGGTAGCGGGCAGCAGCTCCGCAAAACCGGCCGTGCCGTCAAGAAAGAAGCGATCGAGATTATCCATATTATAAGTGGAGAGACAGGACGCCACGGCACCACTCGAGAACCCCAATTGAAACTGGATCGTTTCATCAATCCCGGGCACGAATCGATTAGGCTCCGTCTTCGTCTCCTGCGCCGTCACCCACACCGGCTCTTCACCCACCATATACCGGGCGCCGTTGACGGAATAAATACCGATATCCATCAGGGCGCCGCCGCCGGCCAGCTTCGGGTCACGCCGCCATTGATGCGGGTCGCCGCTGACAAAGCCCGACAACCCCTGGAAAAACCGGATCTTCCCAAGTTCCCCGGCTTTCCGCATCCGGATCACCTCCAGCGTCTTTGGCTCGAAATGCATCCGGTACCCCACCAGCAATTTCACCCCGGCGGCCTTGCAGGCGTCGACCATTTCCTGCGCTGCCTGCGGACCGACCGCCATCGGCTTCTCGCAGATGACCTGCTTCCCGGCCCTGGCGGCGCGGATCACAAAGTCCTTGTGCGTCGCATTGGGCGTAATGACATAGACCGCATCGATGTCGGGATTGTCCCTGATCTGGTCCATGGTTTGATAGTTATAACAATTCCGGACCGGGATGTTGTACTTGCCCTGCCAGACCGGGAGCTTGGAGGGCGTGCCGCTGATGGCGCCCACCAGTTTGGCCTTCTGACAGGTTTGCATCGCATTGGCGACCCGGGTCGCATAATCGCCCAGCCCCAGGATCGCCACCCGGAGCGTCTGTCCTTTCTCCGCCGAAGGCGAATTGATGCAGCCCGCTATCAGCGTGCCGGGCGCGGCAGACAGGACAAAGGCGGATCCCGTAAGTTTCTGTAAAAAGTTGCGGCGTGATTGCATAGTGGAAGTTACCTATTTTTTTCCAGCACCAGAACGATCTTATTGAAATCGGCGGACGCATTGATCACTTTTTTAAAGTCTTCGTATTCCGCCAGGGGATAGCTCACGCGCCGGTATTGTTCCATCACATGCACTTTCAGCCGGTTCCCCTCCAACTTGTACTCGGAAGAGAATCCCATCGTGACCTGCCCGTTTTCCGTGTAATCGCCGTGGATGGTCAGGTCATCGGGGTTCTTGACGGTATAGCCGTCTGGGATGACCAGTTCGATCGTCCGCTCCAGCGAGTGCGGAAAAGCGACCATGATCGGGAATTGTCTTGGCTTCTCCTGGTACATTTCCGTCTGAGGCCCGATGATCTCGCCGATCTTGACCAGGACCTTGTTACCGGCATTCTCCAGCAATTCGCTTGCCTTTACCGTGGCCTG
>DATMLR010000406.1:0-4776 GCA_035570015.1 Puia sp. | reverse complement strand
GAACGGGGCCGGCTGAGCGCAGAAGTGGCGTTGCCTTCTGTGAATTGGTATCCGAACAACCGGAAAAAGGAGGCATCTGCCGCGAAGGCTTTTGTTTCATAATACGACTTTGGCTCCCGGCCGGATTGGAAATATTGAATGAGCGTTTTGTATTGCCCGAAAAAGTCGAAGGCGATGATCCTTGCGGTTTGTTGTATCTCGGGGAAATCCTTTTTCATATTTTCCGCCATCACTGCCGGCTCGGCGGGGAATCTGTCTTCTTTCCCGCCGGTGACGAAAACGGTCCCGACCTGGTATAACCGCCCGATATTTTGCCGGTAAGAATCGTAACTCAGCTCGTTATGGATGAACAGCACGATCAGCATACAGCAGACCAACCCGATGGAGAGACCGAAAACGTTGATGACCGAAACCATCTTGTTCTTCATCAACCCTCTCCAGGCTACTTTGAAATAATTTCGGAACATAGTCCTTTTTTTATAGAGAACGCAATATTCTAAGTTACCACCTATCTTTATAAGCTTATGAGAAAACTTATAGTCCCCTTCCTGGTCCTGCTTTGCCTGCAGGCAGCCGGCCAGCAACCACTGGGTCCCGCCAACAACGAACGGCAACCCCCTGCCGAACAGTTCGATGCCTACGTACAATCCGGTCTCAAGCGCTGGCGAACCCCCGGGATGAGTATAGTAGTCGTAAAGGACGGGAAAGTGGTGTTCAAAAAGGGATTTGGCGTCGAACGATTCGGCAGTCCCAAACCCTTTACCACGTCCACGCTATCGATTTGCGCAAGCACAACCAAGGCCATGACAGCAGTCTGTATGGGCATACTCGTCGATGAGGGAAAGGTCAGGTGGACAGATAGGGTGAGCGATATTTACCCGGAGCTGAAGCTGGCCGACAATTACGCAAACAGTGAATTGACGGTGAAGGATTTGTTCACCCACAACACGGGTCTCGGCAATGCTGACTGGCTTTGGGTGCTGGGTAATCCCCTCGATACGGTCATCCGGAGAATGCGTCTGATACCGCCGGCGTATTCATTCCGTTCTTCTTTTATTTATCAGAATCTTATGTATATCGTGGCCGGTGAAGTCATCCATAGGGTCTCCGGCATGAGCTGGGATGATTTCATCCGGCAACACATCTTCAACGCGCTGGGTATGGAGCACACTTATCCCAACCATGCGGCTTCGGCAGCAGAGCCAGGCCACATCAGCCCACATTTCCTGTTTGAGGATACGATAATCCGGCCTATCCGCTACCTTGAGACGAGCGGGATCGATGCAGCAGGCGGCGTATGGAGTTGTGCCGATGATATCCAGAAATGGGTCTTGTGTTTGCTGGACAGCACGAAGGTGGGGGCCACCCGGCTTTTGAAACCGGAGACCTATGCCCTCCTCTTTACACCCCAAAGTATGGTCACCCCCCAGGAGTTTTATCCGACCGCCAGGCTGACCCACCCGCATTGGACAACCTATGGACTTGGTTGGTTCCAGGAAGATTATCGCGGCAATATGCTCAACTTCCATACCGGCAGCCTGGATGGGGCCATAGCGATATGCGGCCTGATGAAGGATGAACATTTCGGCATTTACATTTTCGGCAACCTGGATCATACCGAGCTTCGTCATGCGCTGATGTATAAGGCGATCGATCTATGGGTATACCATGATAACAGCAACGACTGGAGCGGAAAGATGTATGCTATGTATAAAGACATACGCGATTCCGCCCGGAAGCGTGAGAAGGAACTGGAAGCCAAACGCGTGCCTGATACGCATCCGTCGCGGGATATGCCAGCCTATACCGGGACATACAGCAACGAGATTTTCGGTAAGGCAACGATCGGCCAGGCCGGTGACAGCCTCAGACTGAGTTTTCCCAACAACATCAATCTGGCGCTTAGTCATTGGCATTTCAATACGTTCCGCGGACTTTTCGAAAACGACTGGATGGGCAAGGAGTGGATCACATTCGACCTGGGGGCCGATGGCGCCGTCAGCGGATTCTCCATGGGCGACATGCGCTATCGGAAATCCGAATAGGATCTGGATGGCTTACCTTATTTTTGATCCAAAGTCCAACAAGTGAAAATCTTTGAATTCCTGGCGCAAAACAACTATTGTAAAGGATTAATGATCGTTACTGGCCTGATCACATTCATCTTCAGCTTGAAATTTTATAAGCGGCACCGGGCGTTTCGGATCATTCCTTATTATATTAGCTTTTGTCTTGCTCAGGCGATGGTTGTGGACTTCTATTTGTACGTTTCACCGAGAGGTGATCGTTTAGCTATGGCTTTAGAGAAAATAGGTACCGCCGCTTTTACGATCTTTGAATTTTGTGTATTTAGTTTGCTTATCCTGCCGTATATCGCCGGGGCCGGCCGGCGTTTGGCGATCAAACTGAACGTTGTGCTATTTTTCATCGGGGAGATTTTATTGTATCTCCGGACGTTTCCGCGTGATTCAGTTTACCCGATGGCCCTGCTGGAATTGATAGCCCTTATGCCGCCTTGCCTGATCTATTTTTATGAGCTTTTTACGATCATGAATCCAAAGGCTCTCAAGGATCGGGCATCCTTTTGGATTGTCATTGGGATAGTATACCTGGGCGCTTGTAGCTTTACCTTGTTGCTATCCTATGAGTACATGGGCCGATTTGTCGATGGGGCGTTTGCCTTAGGTAATTTATTTTATAGTATTCTTTTTGTGCTATTCATCAGAGCCTATAAATGTAGCCCGGAAGAAGGGGTGGTGGTTTAGTGAGTCAGTTTACTTAATTTTGGTCTAAAGTCCTAAAGGTGAAATTCTTTGAATTCCTTGCCCTGTACGACTATTCTGAGGGGTTAATTCTCTTCATTGTCCTGGTTGCCTTTATAATCAGCTTGAGACATTATAGCCGGCATCGGGCCCTTCGCATCCTTCCTTATTATTTTGCTTTCTGGCTTCTAATGGAGGCAGCGGAATTCTATCGGTACAATTCATCCCCCAGTCATCGCGTTACGCTTGCCTTATATGCGATGGCCGTTTCCTTTACTATCTTTGAATTTTGTGTATTTAGTCTGCTCATTCTGCATTACGTCGCAGGGGCCGCACGGCGTTTGGCAGTCAAACTAAACACGGCGATTTTTTTCATAGCGGAGATTATTTTGTATTTCCGGGCGTTCCCGCGAAACGCACTGGTCTCGATAAACCTGCTGGAAGCGGCAGCGCTTGTGCCGCCTTGCGCTATCTACTTTTATGAGTTTTTTACGAATATGAATACGAAGGCGCTCAAGGATCGGCCGTCCTTTTGGGTAGTCACCGGGATAATATGCCAGGGTGCTTATAACGCTTCCTTGCTGCTATCCATGGAGTACATGGGCCGATTTGGCGATGGCGCATATACTTTAGGCATTTTATTTTATTGTATCCTTATTGTGCTATTCATGAGAGCCTATAAATGTAGTCCGGAAGAAAGGGTAGTGGCTTAGTGGACAATCAACACCTCCCTCACTACCTTCGTATTCCCCTGCCTGATCACCACGTAATAGACTCCCGCCGTAACATGTGAGACGTCCAGCGTAACGTTCCCCGTACCAAGCACCGGGTCCGTCACTGATTGCCCCGCGCCATTGAGCAGTGCGACCGTATACTGGCCGGCAGTGGGGAATAAAATCAGGATGGAGTTTGTCGCCGGATTCGGGAAAAGGGTGATCTCGGAAGATGAACGTTGAAGATTCACCACACAGATCGAAGAATATGTGCCGTTGCCGTTTAGATCGGTCTGTCGCAACCGGTAATACGAGACGCCGGGATAAGGCGCGGCATCATAAGCCGTATAAAAAGATGCGGTATTGGTATTGCCAGATCCGGCGACGCGCGTGAGGCTATCCCAGCCAGTCCCGTCTCTGGACCGTTGGACGATATAATAGTCATTGTTTGTTTCCATAGCCGTTTCCCAATTTAGCTTGACCTGGCCGTTGGTTGTCGTTGCGGTGAAGAAAACCAGCTCGACCGGGAGGGGACTGCTGACCGCATTCACGGAACCCATGTAGAAGCTATTGGAAAGATTGGCGAGGGTCAGCCCGGTCCGATTGACCTGCGGATCCGCCGTCGTCCCGGCATTGACACCGGCTGTCCCGACGACACCCCCGGCGAGCGTCAGCCGAAGATCGGCCGTGTTGCCGATGGTCCCGAATCCGGTTCCCTGGACTTCGAGGTTATAGGTTCCCCCTGCGAGGCCGTTCCCTGATGACACGGCCCAGTTGAGGTTGTCGATGACGGCCACCGTGGATGCGCCATCCGCAAAAGACACCGCGGTGCTACCCACCGCATCGTTATAGGCAACCGTTACGGTCCCCCCCGTCGTCGGGGCGGTGGCCGGCGCGGATACATACAGGAGCTTGCTCGTGGCTGCCGTTCCCATCGGAAAGAGCCCGCCGGCCGAACCATTTGCGATCGTCGCCGCTTTCAACCAGCGGGTAAAAGACCCGGTATTGATGATTGCCCCGGCGGTATAGGCCAGGGTTCCGTTGATGGCCACCGAAGAGCCCAGGGTCAGCGCATTTCCGCCATTCAGATCAATATTTCCCTGGGTCATCGTGAGCGTACCGGTGACTGTCGCATTGTTTTCCAATTGGACGCCGGTCGATGTGTTGTTGATGGTTAGATTCGTAAACGTAGCTCCGCCTGTCGACGTAATCGTTTGCAGCGCCGTGCCATCAAAATTCACTATACTGGTTGCCGAATTAAACCCCGTGCTCCCCCAGGCCGACCAATTTCCGGCGATATT
>DATMLR010000405.1:0-3441 GCA_035570015.1 Puia sp. | reverse complement strand
CGATGAACGTTTTATTTTCCTTGGACACGAAGGCGTAAACCGTACCGAAGACCGCCGAGGAATCCATATAGACATATAGTACCAGATCCGGATAACCATCGCTGTTCAGATCGTCGATCTCTGCCTTCGCAACACGCCCCCGCAACATAAAATCCATGGGCTTCGCCTCGTTATCGAACCCTATCGGCCGGACGTCCAGCTCGTTCTCATCGACCTTCTTATTCTTACATGTCACTTTGTATCCCACCTTGCCGACCTTAACTGTCGTATCGATCCTCGGAATAATGACCTGCGCATTGGCCGAAACGATTGAGAACAACGCTATTAGAAAGATACTTACCCGCATTTTCATGTCATAAAGATAATGAGATACACATAATAAAATCGCTTTTTTGCGTTATAGGTGATATCCGAAGAAATAACCCATGCGATTGATTTTCAAATCAAAATTCGTCATTCATCGTAAAATCGCGTTTCTGTTGATTTTCCTGATCGTTACCTTCTTTATAGTCGGTTTTCTGATTTATACCCTCAATAAGAATCTCGGCCAAACCAGCTCTCAGATCAGCCGTACTTATGAAGCCATCAGCACCCTCCAGGGCATGGACCTCCTTACGGCAGAATCAGGCGCCGCCGCCTATCGCTTCCTCCAGACCGGCGATCCTTCCGCAGCCACCCGGATAAGGACCACCCACGAGCAGCTGCAGCAATCTCTCGACACCCTTCATCGCCTGACCAACAAGAATTGTGACCAGGACAGCAATATTAACCGCCTCGCCGGCCTCATCACCGACAAGCGCCGGGCTGAAGACAGCCTTATCAGCGTCCCGCAGGTCTCAATTCCTGCCGCCGAACGCCGCCTCGCCGCTGCCGATAGTAATTTGCAGGCGCTCCTTGTCAACATGACCGCCGCCGAAAGGGCCATACTGGTCAAGCGCAAAGAGGTCAACGATGCAAGCAACCGCAGGACCGCCTGGCTGGCCCTGATAGGCCGAATTGCCGGTTCCATTTTCTTCGTCTTTGTCCTCATAAAGATCAACAACGATATCAGCCGCCGGAAAAAGGTCCAGGAAAAGCTGGAGATAGCCATCCGCGAGGCTCGGGAGGCTAAACAGATGCAGGAACAATTCCTCGCCAACATGAGCCATGAGATCCGCACGCCAATGAACGGTATCAAAGGCATGACCGACCTCCTCCTGAGCACCTCCCTTACGACCAAGCAGCATGAGCTTGCTGAGGTGATCAAACGTTCCGTCAACAACCTCCTCGTCATCGTAGGCGACATCCTCGATTTTTCTAAGATCAAGGCCGGCAAGCTCAATGTCGAGCGAATTACCTTCAGCGTCAACGACGTCCTCAATAATGCCACCGCCATTTTCGAGCACCGCCTGAAGAAAAAACGTCTCGAACTCTTCACCAGCATCGATCCTGCCATCCCCCAATGGCTCATCGGCGACCCCCATCGCCTCAACCAGGTCCTCATCAACCTGCTAGGCAACGCCATCAAATTCACCGACCAGGGCCATATCCAGGTCGACGTCGCCCTGCGGGAACAGACGGCCGCCGGGGTCATCCTATCCTTCACCGTGAAAGATTCCGGCATCGGCATCCCTGAGGCCAGCCTGCCCAATATTTTTGATAGCTTCGCCCAGGGCAGCCGCGAAACCTCCCGGCTCTACGGCGGCACCGGTCTCGGCCTCACCATCTGCAAACAGCTCCTCCAGCTCCAGGGCGGAGACATCAGCGTCACCAGCACCATCGGAAAAGGGGCGAGTTTTGAATTCCACCTCCCCTATGGCATCAGCGATACCGCCGCCAACGACCGCAGCACCGCCGAAACCACCCAGGACTACAGCAAGCTGCTGGCCGGCAAACGCTTCCTCGTAGCCGAAGACAACGAGATCAACCAAAAGCTGATCGACTATGTGTTAAGGAAAGCAGGTGGAACAGTGGAAATGTTCAACAACGGAGCTGACGCAATCCGGCATCTCCGGCAAGATCGGGTATTCGACCTGATCATAATGGATATTCAAATGCCGGAAATGGATGGCTATGCCACCACCCGCTATATTCGGAATGACCTCAAATTGCAAACCCCCATTATCGCTATGACGGCCACCGCCATGAAAGGGGAGCAGCTCCAATGTCTCGAATCCGGAATGAACGAATACATGACCAAACCCTTCGAATTCACCGATCTTTACAAACGCATCGGCACCCTCCTCGCCAGCTGACCGCACCCTATAAAATGCTTTTTACTTTCAAAGAAAGCAGCGCCAGATCCCCCTCCTCGCGACGCACCAGCACCTTCACCCGCGGCCCGATCGTCCGCAAAAGCGCCTGATACGCCTGAACATCCTGCCGGAAATCCCCATTCACCATCAGCACGATGTCCCCTTCCCTGAACCCTGCCTGCTCCCCCGGCGAATCCTTCATCACATCTGTCACCAGGATCTTTCCATCCACCAAGCCGATCGTCAATCCGCTGTAGCTATAGTCGAAGGGCTGATGGTACGATCCGTTCGGCATCAGATAGATCTCCGATTTGTCGTAATTCAGGATCAGATTGAACCGCCGCAGCAGATCATTTCCGATCAATCCACCCAGTTGCGGATAATTGGTGACGTCATAAGAATCGTCGAAAACATAGGTCGGGATCTGCCTGAACCGGAAAGGCCCGATCGAAAAATTCTTCAGCGTCGTCAGCTGCATCTCCTTCTTCCCGCCTAACCCCGCACCCTCCGTGCGGACCGGCCGTTTCCTTTTGGGGCCGAATACCGCACTGTCGGCCGTGAATTCCGAAGAGAAAAGCAGGCACAATCCCGCTCCCGTGTCGAAATAGAACATCGAGTTGATATCCCGGGCGTCATTCAGCCGCCCCTTCGTCATCGGCAATCCCACCAGCCGCGGACGTAACAAATACCCCCCCTTCGGATAGGTCACCGGCCCTTTCGAATAGATATCGAGCCGGCAGCTGTCGTAATCGACCCGCACCAAATAACGCGAAAAGAAAGTATACCCCAGTATCCCATCGATCTTCTCCCCATATACGCTGGACAGGATCTCATAATTGTTCACCTGCATCGTCACGCTGTCCAACGTAACCGCTCCGAATCGAAGCCGCATCCCGTCCAGCAGCTCCTCCCTGCGCATCCCCGCAATACCCCGGATATAGAAGGAACTGGGATGCGAAACCAGCTTTAACCGCTGCGCCGTCATGGAATCCAGGGACATCCCCCCGCACCCGGTATCGAAAATAAAATTCAGAGAATCCGGAAAATCGCCCAGCCGTATCTTCCCTAAAATAATACCGCCAATCAGCACGCGGAACCGGATACTTCCGAGTAACCGGTCAGTCGGTAAATTCGGCGCTCGGTCATCGTATCCATTCTGGGTAGAGGCATAATTATATTGGGCAACGGCCGGGCGAATATTCAAGAG
>DATMLR010000404.1:0-3598 GCA_035570015.1 Puia sp. | reverse complement strand
GCCAATGAGAACGCGCTGAAGCTGGCAAGCTTCCACAATGGCCGGAAAAAGGTCGTTGCCTTCACAAAATCGTTCCATGGCCGGACTTCACTGGCGGTGGCCGCGACGGATAACCCTGCGATCGTGGCGCCGGTCAATCAAACGGATAATGTGGTCTTCCTTCCGTTCAACGATGTGGCGGCGCTTGAAGCGCATTTCGCAAAAGATGGCGACGAAACCTCCTCTGTGATCGTGGAAGGCATCCAGGGCGTGGGTGGGATAAACGAAGCTTCCGCGGAGTTCTTGCAAACGATAAGCAGACTCGCCAGGAAACACCAGGCGATCTTTATTGCCGACAGCGTCCAGTGCGGTTATGGGCGGAGCGGGAAGTTCTTTTCACACGATTTTGCCGGAGTCGACGCCGATATTTACACCATGGCCAAGGGGATGGGAAACGGTTTCCCAGTTGCGGGAATTATTATCGCACCGCACCTGCAGGCTAAACATGGGATGCTGGGAACGACGTTTGGCGGCAATCATCTCGCCTGTGCCGCGGCCCTTGCGGTGCTGGAAGTGATCGAACGGGAGCAATTGATCGCAAATGCCGCAGAGACCGGTGAATATCTGATGGGTGAGTTACGGAAGATCCCACAACTGAAGCGGGTACGGGGTAAGGGCCTTATGATTGGTTTCGATTTGCCTGACGCGCTGAAAGATCTGCGGAAAAATCTGTTATTCAGTCAGCGGATATTTACCGGCGAAGCCAAGCCTAACACAATCCGGCTGCTGCCTTCGCTGGCGCTCCGAAAGAAGGATGCCGATGCCTTCCTGGAGGCCATTCAAGAGGAGATCACCGCCAAATGTTAGTATTATGAGAAATTTCATTTCCGCGCATGACGCGGCGGACATCGATAGCCTGGTGCAGCAGGCACTGGAATACAAGGCCGACCCGCTTAAGGACAAAAGCCTTGGCGCTAACCGCCGGGTCGGGATGCTGTTCCTCAACCCGAGTATGCGCACAAGGCTATCCACGCAGATCGCGGCGCAGAATCTCGGTGCGGAGCCGATCGTCTTCAATGTCGATAAGGAAGGCTGGGCCCTTGAATTCGAGGAAGAGGCTATCATGAGCGGCAATACGGTCGAGCACGTCAAGGATGCGGCGCCTATCATGGGCAATTATTTCGATATCCTGTGTATCCGGACGTTCCCGTCACTAAAGAACAAGGAAGACGACTACAGTGAACTCTATATCAAACAATTCATCAAATATTCGGGAATACCCGTAGTGAGCCTGGAGAGCGCGACGCTGCATCCATTGCAGAGCTTGACGGATATTATCACCATTACAGAGTCGATGAAAAATACGCGCCGCCCGAAGATCGCACTTACCTGGGCGCCTCATGTAAAGGCGCTGCCGCAGTGCGTGGCAAACAGCTTCGCCCAATGGGTTAATGCCTGGGGCAAGGCTGATTTCTTCATCACACACCCGGAAGATTATGAGTTGGATAAACAATTCACGAAGGGCGCCACCATCACGCACGACCAGGATGAAGCGCTGAAAGACGCCGACTTCGTGTATGTCAAGAACTGGAGCACCTATACCGACTACGGTAAGATCTATTGTAACGACCCCGAGTGGATGCTGACGAGCGAAAAGCTCTCGGCTACCAACAACGCGAAGGTCATGCACTGCCTTCCGGTGCGGCGGAATGTCGAGTTGAGTGACGAGATCCTGGACGGACCGTCAAGCATCGTTACCCGCGAAGCCGCCAATCGCATATGGGCGGCGCAGGCCGTGCTGGCGGATATCCTCCGGAATAACGCAAAATGAACATGCAGCTAAGCATCATAAAGATCGGCGGCAATATCATCGATGACGAAGCAGAGCTCGCCAACTTCCTCGACATTTTCGCGGCCGTCGAAGGAAAAAAGATCCTCGTGCATGGCGGCGGGAAGCTGGCAACCAAAGTAGCCGAAGACTTGGGGATAAAACAACAACTCGTCGACGGCCGACGAATCACCGACAGCGAAACCCTCAAGGTCGTCACCATGGTCTACGCAGGTACGATCAACAAGAATATCGTCGCACAACTGCAGTCACGCCGATGCGATGCTATCGGTCTCACGGGCGCTGACGGCAATAGTATCCGCGCCCATAAGCGGGTCCATCCGGAAATCGACTACGGGTATGTGGGCGACGTGGATTCGGTCGATGCGGCCTTCCTGACCGGATTGCTGATGCTCAATAAAACGTTGGTCTTCGCCCCTATCACCCACGACGGAAAAGGATTGTTATTGAATACCAACGCGGATACCATTGCCCAGGAGCTGGCCCGGGGCCTCTCACGATCGTTTGACGTCAGCCTGGTCTATTCGTTCGAGAAGAGCGGTGTACTGCTCGATACGAACAACGAAGACACCGTTATCCCCCGGATCGGGCCAACCCAATACGACGACCTCAAGGCCAAACAACTGATCTTTGCCGGAATGATCCCCAAACTGGACAATGCTTTTGCCGCGCTGCACAGCGGGGTGAAAAGGGTCATTATCGGCCGGGCGGAGGAACTGCCGCTCCTGCTCGCGGGAAAGGCCGGGACAACCATCGTCAATGAATAAGGGTAACCACCATATCGAAGCCATCAACCTGTTAAAAACCCTAATCGCAATCCCTTCGTTCAGCAAAGAGGAAGCGAAGACGGCCGATGCGATCGAAGCCCATCTGCGTTCAAAAGCCATCCCCACCCACCGGCTGCTCAACAACATCTGGGCAACCAACCGTCACTTTGACCCGGCCAAATCGACCATCCTCTTAAATTCGCACCACGACACCGTCAAACCAAACAAGGCGTATACCCTCGATCCATTCGGACCAATCGAAAAAGACGGTAAGCTCTACGGCCTGGGAAGCAACGATGCAGGCGGTTGCCTGGTTTCGCTAATGGCGGCCTTCCTGTTCTATCATGACCGTGCCGACCTGAACTACAATCTCTTGCTGGCCGCAACGGCGGAAGAAGAGATAAGCGGGCATAACGGGATCGAGCTCTTGCTGCCATCGCTGGGAAAGATCGAATTCGGGATCGTTGGAGAACCCACCAAAATGCAGCTGGCCGTAGCCGAGAAAGGATTGCTGGTACTGGACTGCACAACACGTGGCAAGGCGGGTCATGCCGCCCGGGAGGAAGGCGAGAATGCGATCTATAAAGCCATGAAAGACATCGAATGGTTCCGGACCTACCCGGTGCCGCGGGTATCCGAACTTCTCGGACCCGTGAAAATGAGCGTAACGGTGATCGACACCGACAACAAGGCACATAATGTGGTGCCGTCCCAATGCCATTTCGTAGTCGATGTACGGGTGAACGAACTGTGCAGCTTCGAAGACCTGCTGGAACTGATCCGTGCAAATGTCGCCTGCGAAGTAACCCCCCGCAGCCTGAGGATGCGGTCATCATCGATCCCCGTAGATCATCCCATTGTATTGTCTGGGATCCAACTCGGACGTACATGCTACGGCAGTCCTACCACCTCCGATAAAGCGCTGATGCCCTTCCCTACCCTGAAGACCGGACCCGGTGACTCGGCGCGAAGCCATACGGCAGATGAATTTATTTACACGGAC
>DATMLR010000403.1:0-5470 GCA_035570015.1 Puia sp. | reverse complement strand
CACAAATTTCGGCGGCCGCTGCAGATCGTGCCTGGTCCAGTTGGAGCGCTTTGGACGCTCCAGCTGCTATCGAGAATGAGAGCGGTGTTGTGAGATCAAACCCGACTGCCATGAATGGAACGTTGGCAGTTAGTGCCGACTCGACCTGGTAGGCAACTGCCAGGGCGGTCAGGAATTCTTTGCCTGATCGTCCCGCGTGCTCGCACGCGGCCAAGACTGCTCCAACGTTGTCCGACGGGTGACAAAGATCCCCCTCCCCAAGATAACTATCCATGAAGTCGATGTGTCGGACGAGTGCCGTGTTGTACTGAGCTGCGTAGACGACGTTTGCTTGCCCGCCGCCGATCAAAGTGCATTGAGCGTCCGAACCGCCGAACTGTTTTGCCTGCTCCAGACACGCCACGATTGGGGGCGCTCCGAGTGCATTTATGGCGCACGCCAAAGAATCGAGCACGCTCACCTTGAGGCGCTCCCGCCGCGGGGGAGTGAGGTCCTCGTAGGTCACCCTGGTGGCGAACTTCGCAATGCCCTGAGCTTGGCTGTCTCCAGTGATGATCGGCTTAGGCTTCTCTGATGTACTCATTGCGTTTCACCTCCCGGGATGTGTAAGTGGTCAAAAAAAAGTGAAATTTGTACGAAAGAGTGTTTCGCTTGGTAAAGTTAGTGAATAATTTTTTAGGGTAGGATTGAGTATTGGAGTGCCTGGACGAAAAGTGAGTTCAGAAATGATGTAACATCGGGAGGATTTGTTTTGTCTAGGGAATGGACCCTTATGCCTTCCCGTATGATCAAATATTTGTTGCGCTATGTATTTGCCTGTCCGTCGAAAACCCCGAAAAGGAGATTACCGACCTCAATGTTAACCCATACCTGATCCCAGAAGGTTTTGCTGGGAATGCGAAAGGCTATTCGTAAACTGATGGAAGAGAGAGTGTATCGACCCCTTAACCTGGACAGTTTTCGTGAGGCAATTGAGTAGGTTGGTGGTTTTCATAGGGGGTAGGCCATATTAATTTTCCCAGGCCGCAGAGGGGTTGAATTGGGGCTTCAGACTATCCTAATGGTTCCTGATAAGTATTGAAGACTCGAAGGATAGAGATGGAATGATTAGCTTCATCAACCGTAAATGTAATGAGATAGGGAAATCTCTTCATGGGTTTGCAGCGCACATTTCTATAGCGTATAGCCGAGGCGGTGGGTAAAACGGCGATCCGAATAATATTCGATGGCTACCGCAATATCGTTGGCGGCGGTAGGCGTGACAAGAATACTATAGGACATTAGGGTTTTTTGAAACGGTGTTTGACATCCTCCCATCTCTGCAAATAGGCTGGGTTGCTGGCAATGGCTTCTAATTCTTTATCCAGGGCCTCTTTTTGCTGTGTTGTCAGCTCAATGGCTTCATCTTCTTCAATGGCTTCGACCGCATCCACTTTAATTAGGTCTGCGATAAGCGCTGCGGCATTGTACGATAAATATTAAGTTTGTTCTTTTGAATGCTGTTTATATGATGCTGGAAAATTATATTGCGGAGGAAGCTGAAATAGTCAGCCGTAAGGCAAAAAAATAGAGGAAACCTAAAGTATATAGCGGTAAAGTAAAAACAAGGACGTGCTCATTATTCATTCCGTTCAGAAACTGCTAAATACTTCGAGATTATCAGCATCCCTGTACGTTACAGAACTAAATCAAGGACAACATTTGCACAGTTGGTATGCGCGGCTGGTATTGCAGTGACATGATCCTGGCCGACGAGAACGTTCATAGATATATTATAGAAACTTTGCGGAAGGAGGGTTTTGAGGTTGTTTCGGTAGCCGAGCGCTGGGCGGTACAGGTGGATAACCGGCTGCTAAAAACCGCTGTTCAAAATTGAACGGAGACCGTCCGTTTTCGATACATGGATGTAGGGTGAAGGGGGGTTGAAATGATTGATAGTTAATGCGGTAGGTTACTGGCATCGTTTTTTGGGGATGATTTGGACACTTTAAAATCGGGGTCCAATGATAAAAAACTACATCAAGGTTGCGTGGCGCTATATGTGGAACAATAAGGTCTATAGCGTGCTTAATATTGCGGGACTGGCTGCGGGGATGGCGGTGGCGCTGCTGATTGGGTTGTGGATATATGAGCAGTACTCGTATGACCGGTTCCTGGCGGACTACAATCAGCTATACCAGGTGGAACTGAACTTCGATTACAACGGGGCGGTAAAGACGCAGCCGGGATCGTCGCTGCCGTTGGTTGAGGAGCTCCGCACAAAGTATCCTGAGATTAAATATGCGGCGGAAAGGGATTGGAGTGGGCAGCACAGCCTTGTTGTCGGCGATAAGAAGCTCGACCCCACGGGAAATGCGGTCGGAACGGATTTTTTGAAGATGTTCCCGTACCCGCTGCTGCGCGGCGATGTCAACACCGTCTTAAATGATCCCAACTCCATCCTGCTGACGGAATCCACCGCCAAGGCATTGTTCGGTGCCCAGGATCCCATCAATAAGGTCATCCGGATCGATAATAGAAATAATGTCAAAGTTACGGGCATTCTGAAGGATGTACCGGTGAATTCGACGCTGCAATTCAGTTTCCTGTTGCCTTATAGTTATCTGGAGGCAACTTTCCCCGCGTCCAAATCGGAACGCACGGATTGGCTGAATTATTCTTATCCCATGTATGTGGAATTACAGCCGGATGCCAATGTTGATGCGTTTGAAAACAAAATAAAAAACGTCTTTGCGGCACACGATCCGGGCCACAAAATTGAGGTGGTCCTACAGCCGGCCAGGAACTGGCGGTTGCTGACGCAATTCGTGAACGGGAAGGCCGCGGATGGTTTTATTCAGTACGTGCGGATGTTTGGGATCATCGGGATGCTGGTACTTGTGATCGCGTGTATCAATTTTGTAAACCTGTCAACTGCCCGGGCGGAAAAACGAGCGCTGGAAGTGGGCGTTCGGAAATCGATCGGCTCCTCGCGGAAAGACCTCATTATCCAGTTCCTGAGTGAATCGCTGCTGATCACGCTCATTGCGTTTGCACTCGGCATAGTCCTTGTTCAGCTGGCGTTGCCTTATTTCAACACGTTGACCCAAAGCAACATCCGGGCGCCTTATGAGAACATCTACTTTTGGGGTGTCATGATCGCTTATGTTGTGATAACGGCCCTGCTCGCGGGCAGCCGGCCGGCCTTTTATCTTTCTTCCTTTAACCCGGTAAAAGTCCTGAAAGGCACCATCCAATTGGGTAAACGCGCGGCGCTTCCGCGGCAAATACTGGTCGTGCTTCAATTCACCTGTTCGATCGCACTTATTGTCTGCACGCTGACCATCTATCAGCAGATAAATTTTGCAAAGGACAGGCCAAAAGGCTATGACGCCAATGGGCTGATGCTGACCAACAGCACCAGCGATCTTTTTAATCATTTCGACGCGCTTAAAAACGATCTTTTGCAAAGCGGCGAGGTTGTAAGTGTGACAAAAGCAGGAAGCGACATGCAGGGTCTGCCGGCATCCTTCACCATTCAAAACTTTCCGGGTAAAAGGGCGGGAGAGGGTTTTGAGATAGGCACTACCGCGATATCCAAGGATTATTTCAAAACGGTTGGGATGACGTTCAAGTATGGTCACGATTATGAGGACGAGGTGACGGCGGACACCCTGAACCTCATTCTGAATGAGAGCGCCGCAAAGAAGATGCGATTGAAAGATCCCTTGAATCAACCGATCACGTTCGAATACACAAAAAACCAGATGCGCATTATAGGTGTGGTGAACGATGCCGTCATCGGGTCGCCGTTCTATTCGGCGATGCCTGTCATTTTCGTTTACAACCCCGGATGGGTGGGCAGCATCATTTACCGGCTCAAACCAAACGCCGACCGGCAAAAAGCGATAAAAAAGATCTCGGCCATCTTTAATAAATACAACCCGTCGGTCCCATTCGAATACCAATTTGCAGATGAACAATTCGATGCGTCGTTTCAATTTGAGCGGTTGGTGGGAAAGCTGGCGAGTATTTTTGCGGCCCTGGCGATTTTTATTTCGTGTCTTGGGCTTTTCGGGCTGGCGGCGTATGTGGCGGAGCAACGGAAGAAGGAAATAGGGATAAGGAAAGTTCTGGGCGCTTCGGTGTCGCAGATCTGGTTGCTGTTATCGCGAGATTTTGTTTTGTTGGTCGTTGTCGCCTGCGTGATCGCGTCACCAGTTGCCTTTTACTTTCTCGAGGGGTGGTTAAAGAAGTACGCCTATCGGGTCAGCATTGGCCCGGGGGTATTTGTGGCGGCTGCGGCGCTGACGATTGGTATCACTATATTTACGGTGAGCTATCAGGCAATCAGTAGTGCGCTTGCCAATCCAGCCAAGAGTTTGAAGGTGGAGTGAACTATGGTGCGGTTCAGGGAATGCGAGGGCAGAGCAGGTCAGTGGGAAAAGGCGGTGCCTTATCGATAGTAAATTAATTTCGCTCACCATGCAACAATCCCGCATTCCGGGACATCCTTAAGCAAAGAACGCCAAATGCTTAGGAATTACTTCACGATCGCCTGGAGAAATCTCTTAAAGAACAAACTATATTCCCTGGTGAATATCACCGGGCTGGCGACGGGGATGGCCGTTGCGATGATCATCGGGTTGTGGATCTATGACGAGGCGAGCGCCAACCGGCTTTTTTCGAATTATAGCACGCTATATCAGGTGATGATGCACCAAACCTGGGGTGAGGGGCGGGGCACGCAGCAGGCATTGCCGTACTCGCTCGGCGACGAACTGAAGAATAAATTTCCCGATTTCAAGGCGGTGGCGATGTGCGACTGGGGGCAGCCGCATTCCCTGGTGTATGGGGAAAAGAAGATCAGCAAGACCGGACATTTTATCGGGGAAGCGGCGGTGGATATGTTCTCGCTGAAGATACTGGAAGGAGACAGGGAGCCGCTGCATGACCCCTATTCAATTGTGCTGACCGACGAGACCGCCCATATCCTTTTTGGAAATGATAACCCCGTAGGAAAGGCGATAAAGCTGGATAATTCCACTATCCTGAAAGTCACGGCGGTAGTGGAGAAGCTGCCCAAAAACAGTTCGCTGAGTTTCGACTATCTGATCCCGTTCCAATTACAGGAACAAATATATACCTGGGTCAAACTTTATCATAAGAACAATTGGGAAAATAACTCCTGGCAATGCTTTGCTCAACTGAATGACAACGCCACCGAAGATGGAGTGGATGCAAAGGTGAAGAACGATGTGCTTGCTCATTTCACCGATGACAATATGGTAAAGCATATCAAACCGGAGGTGTTCCTTCATCCCATGTGGAAATGGCGGCTATATAGCGATTTCGATAATGGAAAAAATACGGGCGGATTTATCAAGTATGTGCGAATGTTTGGGATACTGGGTTTTATTGTTTTGCTGATCGCCTGTATCAATTTCATGAATCTAAGCACGGCGCGCTCCGAGAAACGGGCGAAAGAGGT
>DATMLR010000402.1:0-13763 GCA_035570015.1 Puia sp. | reverse complement strand
TATCCCAGGCATCCGAAGCCACCCTGAAAAAAGGGCGTCGCCTGTAGTCAATGAGGACCGATAAATAGATCTCTCTATATAGGGAACGATAGGTAACGGACTCGCTGCCATAGTCCATCATCAAAGAGTCACCAATTGATCCCGCTGTGGGTCGAGGGTCAAAGTCACCCGGGAAGGAGGAGGCCATCAGCAAATAATGATTGCTGTTCCGGTCATCAATCCATCCGTCGCCGGCATACAACGAATCGAGGATCACGATAATACTAGTTCGCCTATCCGCACGACCTATAATATCCCTGAATTCCGTTTCAGAAAGCTGGGCCTCGTTTCCATTCTCTCGACTAGACAGCTTCAAACCCGTTCGACCTTTCAATTCCCTTAATGAAGTTCCCCAAAAATAGAACAGGATGGTGTCCTCCGGCGAGGCTATCCCGACTAGTTCTGATAGCTTCGAAACCACGGATTGCTTGATATTGCCGTCATCATGGAAAAGGGTGATCTGGATTTTGAGGTATTGGGTTTGGAACCGTTCCAAATACAACTGCATTTTGGAAGTAATGCTAATACTTTCATGATAGGCTTCATCCACTGCCAGGAGACAATAAGCGGTCGGAACGCCTTCCCGCCTCAACGTTTCTTCTTTCGCTGCCTTCTTGTCTCGGATAGTTTCCACCTGTTTTTCCATCCTTTGCGGCAGCCGGATATCCAGTTTGACTGCATTGGGGACCTCCGCCTCACTGATGATGATCGACTTTATTTCCGGATTCCCCTCTCTTGCGGGAGACTTACCTCCACGCTCCTCATCCGATAAAGGAAGTATCTCACTAAGGTTGTCAGCAAGCTCCTTGTTCTCGTCAAGAAACGATTCCACGAGGTTTGTAATTCCAAAAACGGCATTTTCATCCGTCGCCTTCGCCTCATCGAGAATGGTTTCCAGAACGTTTCTCGCAGCCCTTGCCGGGTCCAGCGTCATCAGCGCTGTCCATCGCTGCGCCTCATTGAAATTACGCCATTGATCCGTTGTCCCGTTTTCCTGGATGTATTGATATAAAAAGACAGCCAATTCATTTTTCCGTTTATCCCCAAAGCGCAGATCTTTTTTCAGCTGCATGATAAGGTGATTTCGGAGCGGAGGCGCCATTTCATATATGTCCCTGCCAGTCTGTTTCAACAACGATGAGAGTATGAGATCTGAAACGGCCAGTACAGGGATAGTCTTTTGTCTGCCATCAATCCCGGTATACGTTTTGAAGTTGACCCATAGCTGGTAAAGAAGATGTACTGTTATAGCGACAGGAAAGGCGGCATGCCTGGCAAGGATAAGATGACCTTCCCCGTATTCGTCGAGGAAGCGGTCTGAAAAAAAATCGAAGCTTTCGATGATCTCCTCTGCAACCTGGTTTTCTTCATCTCCCATGATAGGCGTTTTAAACGATTAGCGGGTTTATCTTTGACTTGAACAACCTGACGATATTCCCCAGCCGCGAGGCACTCATCTCCCCGATCTCGAACATATTCGTGAGCGTTGCGATAGTCTCCGCAGAACTGCCCTCCCATCTTTTTTTCGGCAGCGGGTTCAGCCAGGCCACCTTGTGCCCCTCAAGCCGTTGCAGGAAAGAATAGGTTTGGCGGATCCTTTCGAAGTTGTAATTTCCCCTGGCTGCTCCTGCATCGCTGATGATAAGGATGCTCATCGGCCGGGTGGCTATAAAACTCTTCAGCGCGACCGATTGCTTATGATCCGGATCCCGGTATAGGAAGTTCACCGGCCAGTTCTTGAAGTAAAAGATCCTGCTTTCACTGCGTTTGATCGCCTGCCCCCCGATCCGTTTGTTGACCAAAGCTTTGGCAAACTCCTCGGCAAAAACCTGGAAGGCCACCATCGAGCCCTCATGATCGATAAGTATCTTCCAGTCCGTGCCGAACGTATCTTTTTTCTCAAGGACATAATCGGCAAAATTCCCCGTCCTCGCAATCTTATCGATGGTAGCCCCGATATCCAGCACAAAGGTATCCCGCTTATTGATCCGCGCCCGGCTCGAACGGACTGTCTGTTCGATATGCCGCTGATTTACCGGCATGTAATCGCCGCGGGTCACATACTTGCGGGCGGCGAGCAGGTCATTCATCTGAGTGTCAGATATGGAAGAGGAAGTTTGCCTGGCGGTTTCGGGCAGATCGGCCACATACATGCCGTATTTTCCTTTATCGGAAATCTGGCTATTCCAACCAACCGTACCGGATCCGGTTCCCGTTCCTTTACTGTTGTCTTTGCTTTCAGTATCCTCCGTAAACTCATTTCCACCGGTTCCCCCCTTACTGCCATCTTCCTCCTGCCGGTCCGGGGATGTTGTGGCGACATTGGACGACGCCGACGGGGTCGCATCCTTTTCAAATTGCTCCAGCGCCCTATTCAGCTCGGATCTCAACAGATCTCTATTATATACCGTGCTATTCTCATGATAAGGCTTAAGCCAAAGCTTCTCACAAAGGAAAAGGAGGTCTTCCCTGGCCATCAGTACCCCCCCTTTCCTGATCATCTCGATCGATAGCAAATAGGAACTAATATCCACGCCCTTCCTTCCCATCTGCCGATCGAGTTTGCGTAGCCCGTCAAATACCTCGAAAAGCGGTAGCTCTATTTGTTCTGCGGTAATCATGAGGTGTTATTTTTTTGTTTCGAACCGGAGCAGGGAATTGAGGTTCTTGAACAAAACATTCCCAAAAGGGATCTCTTTGCTATCAGGCTTCGGAAATTTTTTGTTTAATTCCTCGATCAGCAGGGCGGTTCCCCTATCTTTGCTTTTACCGTTCATGGAAGTATAATACTGCAATGCGCTGAACCAATCCAGAAACTCGCTGGTCGAGACATTCTTGCCAATCGATAGGAGTTCCTTTCTGATCGTATCGCGGGTAGCAATGAAAACCCTGACGGCATTTTCGATGAGCTCCTCGTCAGCCGGCTTCAAGGGCTTGCCGAAATAATAACGCCCCTTGACGATCTGTTTCAACTTATCGCGATCCAGGGGATCGATATAGTGATAGATACAACGGCGAAGAAAGGCATCCGGCAATTCCTTTTCTGAATTGCTGGTGATGATCACTACCGGTTTGATCTTCGCCTTTACCGTTTCATCCGTCTCGGGTATAAAAAACGTATACTGGTCCAGCTCCAACAAAAGATCATTGGGGAAGTCGATGTCCGCCTTGTCGATCTCATCGATCAGCAGGATCGCCTTTTGGGTGGCGGTGGATTTCCTGAAGGCTTGGTACATGGGTCCATACGTGATATAGTTCTTAGGTTTATCAACCTTGGCCTTGTTTTTTGTATAGTTGGCGTCCCGCAGCCTCCGCAGGTGGTCGAATACATAGAGGCCATCGGTCATTTTAGTACTGGATTTTATATTCCACCTGAATAACCAGTTGGAATAGCCCTTTCCATGCCATTCCCAGGCCAGCGCCTGAGCCAGCAGGGATTTGCCCGAACCAGGCTCGCCCATTAACAATAAAGGTCTTTCCAAAAAAATCGCCAGGTTGACTGCTTTTATGAGGTTGTCATCCGGGATATAGGGCTCGATCACCTGCCTTTGCCTGTCCACCAGGAATTCGATCCTCTTATCGAGTTTATTGCCGTTGAAATTTGTTGTCATATAATTAAATTCAGGTCGTAATTTCCTTTTTGACATAGGATTCGTAGAACTTTATATATGCTTCCTGCTTTTTGTTTGGGTTGGCCACTTTTAGCCCGCTGATCACCCGGACGACCGGCAAAAAACTTCGGTTTGGTCTGTCCAGCACCTGACTGATCTCTTCCTCGTCCAAGAGCATACTATTGGGGAACTCCTTTTTCTTCTGCCATTGCTTGATGGTATCCTTGTTGACCGGCTGGACCACCGGGTAGATGTCGATCGTATCCACACCCGCAACGACAGCCTGATACTGTTCCTCTCTGCTGCTCAAATAATCTGTATCTGCCAGAATCCGGTCGCAATTGTTATCCAGGATGAACAGATAGATCGGATGGTCAAAAGGGCGGTCTCCATCCTGCTCCGTAAACTTCGCCGTCAGCTCCTCCCAAAAGGCGACCATCCCCTTGCGAGTTTCCTCTTTGGCAAAATCGTCTTTTGGTCCATTGATGAACAGCAGCAAAAAGCCTTTTTGCGTTTTGTCTGAATTCTCCTGGCCCCTATAATGTTCGACCATTTCCCGGGCGATGGCGTCGGGATCATGACGGGTAAAATTAAACCCCAGTTGCACGTTCAGCCCGGCCCACCCGGATGCCGGGACGAAGGGAGAATCGAAATCATAACGAATGATGGTAGTTTCGTTTGTTATCTCGAGGATCCTGAAGAGCCTTTTGGTCAACACACTGACGGCGCAATCGGGCGTCCCCTGCAAGATAAATCCCTGGAATTTCTGTTTATCCTGGATTTCGCGAGCCCGTTCCAACTGTCGCTCGTAGTTGAGCTCGAAAAAAGATTCGTAGAATTTATTGACGATCGAATCCTCCTTTGAATTAGCGGACAATTGTGACAACTCCAAGGCAGCGTTATCACTCTGCTCTTTTAGCCCGCTGATATGTGCCTTCAAATTCTTTAACTCCGCCTCCGCATCCAGCAGTCGCGCTTTACCCATATCCCCTGTGCCCTTCAAAAACTCTACATCGCTTTCCAGCTTGCTTTCAGATTTTTTAGCCTCAAGCAGGCGCTTCATCAGCTCTGTCTTTTTTTTCTTGAGATCCTGCTTCTTTTCCTCCTCAGCTATTTCTTCCTCGAGTAGTTTCCATTCCATCATCTTCCGATCGGTCAAGTACAAGCCCCAGGGAACCGGCATTTCCCCATCGTCCAACATGTTGTCTATTTTTTCAGAGGCCCTGGTACCCTCATTGTGACGGAACGGCCCAAAAGCAGTTATCCCCGCTATACTCGCCCCATTTTTGGCCACCAGGTAGATATTGTTTTCCCGGTTAAATTCCTTGTCCTTTGTAAAGTTAGAGACTGCTGTCAAAAAAGCAGATTCCAGCGATACCTTCCGGTTCAATAACAGGTCATAAAACTCCTCTGAGAATTCCCGGCAGGAAGCGTCGACCACCTTATCGTTGGTGGCGATGATCGCTCTCACTCCGGTTGACTCGAAGAGTCTTTTTACGAATCCCCTTGTTGAACAGCCGTTGAGGACCACGAGCTTTAATTCCCCGCAGAGGTCAATGTACCGAACGAAATTATCGACGCGCAGCCTCGTCTTTTGCAGGTCCAGGCTAAGGCTGTTCGCGTGGCCTCCATAATGTAAGACCCGCACTTTATTCCTCCACAACTTTACGGCCTCCAATACCTCGACTTTTTCATCGACTTCGATCGTCGTACCCGACAGCTTGTCGTCCGCTTGAAGCATATCTATTTTTGCTTTCAGGTCCTTTAATTCGTCAGCCAGGGATTCCAGGTATTTAGCCGACAAATCCGCATAATTGGCAAAAACCCCGAGTATGGCCGGCAGGCTGGTCATGAGCAAAAGATTTGCTTTAGCGTTTCCAGGGACGCGGGTTCCTCAAAATAATTCAGATGATGACACCCGATCTCATGAACATCCTCCGGCTTGCAATAACCCGCCGGTAACGCAAGAATACCTTTGACGCTTACCGCAATATCATTCGGGTTATCCCCATAAGCGATCCATCCAATCATCAATTTGCTTTTTTCAACAAATTTCTTGATAACCCCGTCACCGGCCAGTGAATATTTCTCTGTATCCCCTGCCACAACTATGTATTTTGCCGGGACGGCAGTTGATGATTCGTTGAGCTTCTTCAGGAATTCCGACCCGCCCTCCATTTCGGCAAGGGTGTGGGTTAGCGCAGCAGTCCCCTTTAATATGGTGTTTGCAACCTTTATCACCGGTCCCCAATGACCGAGGAATTTCATCCCGAAATTGATGCCAAAGCCAATAACTCCGGTCACCCAATCCCTTATCTTTGGCAACTCTCCGAATACAGAGCCGCCATTCGGCGTACCCGCCATGATCATCCTTCCAACCAGGACGTCACCGGTGGTTTTTTCGATCATATACCGGCAGACCAGCCCCCCCATCGAATGCACAAGCGCGTCAACCCGTCTTTCTGTGGTTATGCCAGCTGCTTTAAGTCGGCTCCGCAACTGGTCCGCTATCTTCTCGATCTCGGTATTGAGGTTCTCATAGTCGAAGGCAATGATCAGATCGTAGATCTTTTCGGTCAGCAGGTATTCGAATGGTTGTGCCATGGACTTCGTATTTCCGATGATCCCATGCACCAGCAGCAGGATCCGGGGTGAAGTGTCGACCCTTTCCTTCAGCCGTCCATCTTCGTCATACTTGACCTTCCCTTCCTCATACCGGATCGACCGCAGCTTGAATACCTCATCGTCCTTCTTTGTGACCACCTTCAGAAAGCAGAACCAAAAGGCCCGCATCGGGCTCTTGGCTGCGGCCCGCCGCTGATCGTCGGCAATGCCCGGCAGATGGCGGATGGTACAGATCTGTTTGTTCCCCGCCGGGTCACCAGGCCGAAGCAGGTCGAGCAAATACACAAATTCGCCGTCATAGGTGAGGGCCACAGCCTGCTCATCCTCTTCGAGCCGGCACTCGAGTTCTATATTCAAGGGATCGGCCTCCAGCCGCTCTTCATTCAGCACACCGCTAAATTCAACGATAGACCTGTCCGTATCGCCGTCGGCTGATTTGGCGGTTTGATCCAGGTTGAGAATGGTGTACTCACTGCCATCGAACAAGTGGTTCAGCGCCGCTATCGGCCGGATGTCTTTTGCGCCCACCTGGATAGGGGTCAGCGTGACGCCAGCTTCGAATGAACTGTGAGGTGCGATGGAAAGGATCCCGCTTTTTACCTCCCCGGCGCGGCTAAGCCGCTGGCCCTGCCGCACAGTCCGCACAGTTATGGTCTTTACAAACCACTCTGCTGCTATTTCCTCCGACGCTCTGTTCGGTTCACTAGCTTTCGACAAAACAACGGTCTCCCTGGGGATGGCCTTTTGCTCCAGGAAATAGTCGCTGAACGCTTCCCTGCTGACGATTAGCTTGAAAGTGTCGACGTCCTCATTCATGTTCGATGGCAGAAAAAATGTGTTTTTCCGCTTTGTCAATATCAATGGGTCTTCATCTTGTGTACCGCCGGTCAGCAGGCTGCTGTCTACCGCTGGGGTGAACCGTTCGATGCCATAGTCGCTCGAAAGATGATAGAGTGCCACATAGTAAGGGTTGCCACTCTTGTTTTTTAAGAGAAAGCCATAGGGTATCTTTGGCCAGTCTACCGTGAGGTCGAGCGTTATTTCGTTCTTCTCGCAGATCACTTCCCCTTCCTTTTTGTCGCAGATCAGCCGCCATTCAACCTCCCCATCCGGGAAGGCACCCGTTTTGTTCTCGAGCCGCTGAAGATGATGCCATTTTTCTATGGCCTGCATCGTATTAAGGATATGGTCGACGCCGGCCTGACCGACGTCTTTTACGCCATGTACAAACCGACGGGTAGTGGTATCCATCAAGATGAGTTGCCCGTCCCCGACTGAAAGAATATAGTCGGCACTCGTTTCCGCACCGGTGTCAAGCTTTTGGCCGGTCACCACAATAGTGGGTAGCCTCAGGCGGCTGTTTTCATAACAGGAATATATCGCAGCCTTTGCTTCCTCCCTGCCCTCCAGCCAGATGGTCAGCGAAGGAGTCTTGTTCAACACCTCTGCAAAAAATTGTCGATCTTTTTCACCCGGTCTTGACGGCAGATCCAATATGGATTGATCCAATCCTGGTGTACGGATGGGACAGGTAGCTACGGGCACGCTATCGCCCTTATTCGTATAAAGCGCCACCCGGTAGTTGACCAACTTGCGTGGATCAGTATCGAGACCGTGCAGGGCACCATAGTTTATCTTCCAGTCGCCACCGGCCAATATGACCGTATAACCGGGGCGGCCAGCCGCCAATTCATCAGATAGAAATATTCGGGCAGGGTTAAAACTACCCTGGACGAAGAGTTGAGGCGTCTGCTGCCGAGTCAGCCATTTTAGTTCAGTATACAAATGCTCATAAAGTCCGGCATAGCTAACGGGAGCTGGACTTTTGGTTACCAACTTTAAAAGCATCTCGGTAAACAGACCGCTCGCCTCATCCGATTCATAAGCTACCTCGCCCCTGTCGCAGGCGGAAAGGACGAGATGTGGCGGTTTAGGGATGGCAAGTGGACTCAGATCGGCATAACCTTTTCCATGAACGGTCAGGTACTCGTTCAACTGTCTTTCCCTTTTGTCACCGACCGAGAATTTCGGGAGCCCCAGTTTGATATCATCGATACCACGGGTTATTGACCCCGAATGACACGAATCAGCGATCACCACGATATTTGTTCCGGGCTTGACATGCGACATCAATAGGGCCAGTTCCTTATCCGCCAGATCAAAATTGCCAGGCAATCTGCTGTCATATAAGACAAGGGTCTCGTCCCTCCCCATTGTATCCTCCCTCAAGGCTTTGAATTCCGCTGAGGTAGTGGCATATGACCCGTGTCCGCTAAAGAAAAACAAGACGGTATCCCCAGGGGAAATGCGCGGGTTATCGCATAAATGCTCGATAAAATTCTCAATAACTGCCACCCTCGTTGCCTGCTCGTTGACAATCACCCGGATATTCTCCTGCGGCAAAGGAGAAAAGGCTTTAAAAATATATTCGGACATCCGTCGCGAATCGTTCGCACAGCCTGTTAGCGACGTTACGCTTGAATCAGGATGATACCGGGCAACTCCGACGAGGAGACCGAAGATCTGAGCCATAAGTAGAATTAATACGCCCAATTTAAGGCTTTCCCGAGGTTAACACAGGGTATTTTTAGGTTTTTGCATCCCGTTTTAGCCAAAAAAGGTGTTTTCACGGTGTGCAAAATAAATCACTATTACAGGATAGGTAACCATCAGGTATTGGACGCGGCAAAGGGATTTCTTTTAACCGAACGGTTTGTCGCATCCACACGAGAATTTCATACATTTGCAATCAAATTCACCCAAATCATACGGCGGAAAATTCGGTGCCCCGAGCCAATCAGTCGAGCCCAAAGCATTGAAAATAAGCGCGGAGAGCTCATAGGTTCCTTTCCCGCCCTCTTAGCACGACCGAAACGATGCCCCCGCCAGCGGCGGGGCATTTTGTTTGTAATAAAGGAGCGAAGCGAACGGACACCGTTAATTCGTTCTGGCCGGATCCTGCTATTCTATTTCAAATATGAATACTTGTTTTGCCAAAGCTAACTTTGTATAACCTGCTTTATCAGCTGTATCTATGGATGAAGACGCAATGCCAGTCAAAAGGTCTTCATTGCAATCCTGCAAGTCAAAGAGGAAATTCACAACCGCAGGTTCCGCAGAACCGTTGTAACAATTATTTATGCCCTCCAGGACAAGAAAGCTAAGTAGATATATCCCTGCCTGTCTTGGGATTACTCCTGCTGAATAAACAAGGTTGGGCTCAGCGCTGCATGCCGTCAGGTTTGTATCGAACAATGTCACGGCAAATGACCCTCCCGATGTATTTTGTACAAAAGTTAATCCATTAGTGCTGGTATAAAAATATCCAAGCGCTGGTATGGGTTGGTTATAGTTGTCTAATCTGGATATTCCGGCGCGGATCGTATATCTCAAAGAATCGGCCTTGATAAAGGTATTGGATATCGTATCGAGTAACATTTTTCCTGTGTCGGTGAATCCAAACCGAATGGTATCGCCAATGTTATATTTTTCCTGGTAAGGGACCAAACTCACCTGTTGAAGAAACTGATACTTGAGAGGTAATGCCAAAACGGATTTACAGTCGCCGCCGCAGGCCGTGAGTTCCAGCGTCGATATGAATACAAGGATTATAGTTTTTGGTAAAGGCAAATGGCGCATAGAGACTAAGTTAGCGAAATTATTTTCAGTTTTTTGTCCTTTTTTGTTAAACAAAATGGAAATGAAGCACTCACTATCTTTGCACAATATATGGCAAACAATATGACATACGAAGAACTCGTGCGACAACATCCAGGGTCCCTGGTGGAGAAAATCGTGACGGAGGTACTCAATAAGAGTAGTGTCGAAGTTCACTTTGAAATGCAGGACGACGAAGAGTGGTCGGTAATAAAACTCCACCTCTATGAAGAAGACAAAGAGATGGCGCTCCGATTATTATCAGAAGACAGATGGGTGTTGCAGTTTGGATACTATGATGAAGATGACGAGTTCATTGAACTGCTTCAACCGCTGACCCGGCCGGAAAAGGACCTGATTCCAAAAGGCCTTCAAAGGGTCATGCTCAAAGTCCTCACCAGCGAAGAAGGCCTGCGGCTCCCGGGGAATTTCTTATCGCGATAATCGCGATAACGGATCGTTTGTCGAAAGTTTTCTGTTGTTTGTCGAAAAGATGTACGCAACTGCTGACATGGCTCTATTTTTGGAAACAGTAGAAACCATTATTATCCAAAGCGTAAAATCAAATCATTCATGAAACCGGGTGTCCTTTGTATTATTATGTTCGCGTCGCTCACCGCGATGGCTCAGCGTGATTCGCTGCCTTATGCGGCATTCCCTCCCGCACCGGACCATTACGGTGCCGGTACTGTGGTCTCAAGGCTTCTGGATGGGCTGGGCTTCCGTTATTATTGGGCTACGGAAGGGCTGCGCCCTATAGACCTGGCCTTCAAGCCAAGCCCGCAAGCACGCACAAGCCAGGAAACCCTGGAACACATCTACGCTTTGTCTACCATGATCATCGATGCAGTCGAGCAAAATCAAGTCGCACATGGCCAATATAAAACCTTTGACGAACTGCGAAAGGCTACCCTCGACAACATTAAAAAAGCCAGTACCATAATTGCCGGATACAGTGACAGTGACATGCAAAACCTGAAGGTGGCGTTCGGGGATAAAACACTTCCTTTTTGGAATATGATCAACGGCCCCATTTCGGATTGCCTGTGGCATGTTGGCCAAGTAGTGACGTTCCGGCGTTCCTCAGGAAATCCGTTTTCCAGTAAAGTGGAGGTGTTCCTCGGTGTAATTATGAATTAGATGCGGCATTGCTAAAAGAAAAAATGTATAAAACCGAACATCGAGTGTGCGGAACCGGACAATTAATAAAATAAGGGAAGGCGCAACTTATTGATTATTAAGATGTAAAAAATAGGTACTTTTCTGGCTACTGCTCTGGTGTATTGTTAATCCAAGAGCATGTTCAAAAATTATCTCCTCCTTACGCTCCGCCAGCTTCGCAAGAACCGCGGCTACACCCTGATCAATGTTGTCGGCCTCGCCATAGGCATGGCCGCCGCCCTCGTTATCGGCATCTGGATCGCCGGAGAATTCGCTGTCGACAAATCCTATCCCGACCGCTCCAGTATCGTGGAGATCATGCAGGACCAACGCCCGAAAGGCACCCCGCCGGGTTCGCCCATCACCTACAGAGGAATGACCGTCTCCTCCGCCCTCGAGCCCTTTCTGGAAAATAGCTATAAGGATGTCTTCGCTCAAACGGCGATGGCCGATTGGCCGGGGGATTGCCTGCTGACCAACGGTGACAAAAGCATCATCCGCCAGGGTTCCTTTGTGGATCATACTTTCCCCTCCATCTTCGGCTATCGGTTTCTTAGCGGGAACGCGGAGTCGCTGCGTGACCCTTCCGCGGCGCTGATCTCCCGGTCCACCGCCATCGCCCTCTATGGGACCCAAGAGGCACTGGGCAAAACCTTTAAATACAACAGCCAGGTAGTGTTCACGGTCGGAGGCGTCTATGCCGATCTGGCCCAGACCTCATCCTTGCATGACGTCGGCGTTTTGACGCCGATGACGAACAAATTGATGGATGATCTCACCCACAACACGGATTTCAATAACCATGGCTACCGCATCTTCGCCCGCCTCGCCGGCAATACCACCACCGAAGAGGCCACAGCGCGGATACAGAATCTCTGTACACCCTTTGTCATACACAACATCGAGACCTATACCGTACTTCCTTTTGATCAGCTGTACCTGCACTACGACGGTTCCGACGTCGCCGGGAGCGGGCGCATCGGCTTCGTCCGGCTCATCGGGATCATTGGTGTCTTCGTCGTGTTGCTGGCCTGCATCAATTTCATGAACCTTTCTACGGCCCAAAGCGAAAAACGGGCAAGGGAAGTCGGTATCCGCAAGACGCTGGGCTCGCTCCGCGGACAACTCATCGGGCAATTCCTGAGCGAATCCCTTCTTGTCGCCTTATTTGCTTTTGTCCTTGCTATCGGCCTGACCAAGCTAAGTCTTCCGGCGTTCAGCCAACTTGCCGGCAAACCCATGAGCCTTCCCTGGGCCAGCCCGATCTTCTGGGCCCTTTCCTTAACCATCACGGGGGTCACGGGCCTGCTGGCCGGCAGCTACCCGGCGTTCTATCTGAGCGGATTTCAACCTGTGAAAGTTTTGAAAGGGGACCTGACAAGGTCCCGAACGAGGTCGGAGCGAGGAACGAAGCTCTGGCCGACGTTCATCAAGACCGGCAAAGGCGCCGGCACGGCGCGAAAAGTTCTCGTCGTGGCCCAATTCTCCATCTCGCTCGCCCTGATCATCGGCACTCTCGTCGTCTTCCGGCAGATCCAGTATGCCAAGGACCGGCCCGTGGGCTATGACCGCACCGGGCTCATCAATATTCCTATCAACACCGATTTGCTGGACCGGCAT
Organism: Puia sp.; assembly: GCA_035570015.1. Classification (GTDB taxonomy): domain Bacteria; phylum Bacteroidota; class Bacteroidia; order Chitinophagales; family Chitinophagaceae; genus Puia. Next base: position 1,050 of record DATMLR010000402.1, on the reverse strand, counting down.
TACGAGTCCCTCCGCACCAGCCTCCTCAACACCAGGGTAGTGGCCGGTGTGGCAAACGCCTCCACTCCGCTTACAGCGTTTTACGCGAATAACACCATGGAATGGCCGGGCATGACGGAGGAGCAGAAAAGCATATACTTCCGCGATATAGAGGTCAACGTCGATTTCGGGCCCACCATCGGCTGGACGGTGCTCCAGGGCCGGGACTTCTCCCGGGACTACCAAACCGACAGTACAGCCGCCATCGTCAACGAGAAAGGCGCCCGCGCCCTTGGATTTAAGAACCCGATTGGCAAAACCGTCCGATTCGAGAACAAGGAATACACGATCATCGGGGTAACAAAAGACATGATCTCCAACAGCCCCTATGAGCAGGTCCAACCCGCCGTCTTCCTGGGTCAGGGCGGGCACACGATCGACATTATCCGCATTAAACCCGGCACTCCCGTCCGTACCGCGCTCTCTGCGATCGAAGCCGTATACAAACAATACAATCCGTCCAGCCCGTTTATCTATCAATTTAACGATGACGATTATGCGCAAAAATTCGCCGCCGAGACCGAGACCGGCAACCTTGCCACCGTCTTTTCCGGTCTGGCGATCCTCATCTCCTGCCTGGGCCTCTTCGGTCTGGCCTCCTTTGTGGCGGAGCAACGTACAAAAGAGATCGGCGTCCGCAAGGTCCTCGGCGCCGGCGTCGTGAACCTCTGGGCGCTGCTATCGGGCGACTTCCTGAAACTCATCGCCCTCTCGATGGCGATCGCCATGCCGCTGATCGGGCTGGCCATGAACAAATGGTTGCAGGATTACCCGCTCCACACGTATCTCTCGCCGTGGATCTTCGTTCTGGCCGGCGCCGGCATGCTTTTCATAACTTTGTGTACCGTTAGCTTCCAGGCCCTGAAAGCGGCCCTGATGAATCCCGTTAAAAGTCTTCGCACGGAATGATTATTGCCTTAGGATCATCCGCGATCCGGACGGTTAGATCATCGAGGTCGGACAGACCACCGACTGAATGTCAATGCCCGTCGCATTTCCATTGGCGGAAAG
>DATMLR010000401.1:0-4531 GCA_035570015.1 Puia sp. | reverse complement strand
AATTCGCGCTGACATTCGGGAATTTCAACGTTAAGATGACCGTTCCCGCGGATCACGTCGTGGGCGGCACGGGCCAGTGTCAAAACTATCAGCAGGTGCTGACCCCCGCGCAATACGCCCGCTGGCAGCAGGCCCAGACGGCCAAGGAGCCGGTGGAGATCGTCACACTCGCCGAAGCAAAAGCGTCTGAAGTGAAAAAGAATAAGGCCAAAAAGACCTGGATCTTCAAGGCTGACAATGTCCGGGACTTCGCCTGGGGCTCTTCCCGCAAATTCGTCATGGATGCCATGCCGACTTACGTCGAAGGGAAGAAAGTGATGTGTATGAGCTACTATGGCAAAGAGGCATATGGCCTCTACCGCCGCTTCTCAACTAAAGTCGTTGCCCATACCATCAAGACCTATTCCCATTTCACCATCCCTTATCCTTATCCGGTCGCGCAAAGCGTGGAGGCATCCAACGGCATGGAATACCCGATGATCTGCTTCAACTTCGGTCGGACTGAAAAGGATGGCTCTTACAGCGAAGCTACCAAATATGGAATGCTGGGCGTCGTCATCCACGAAGTCGGCCACAACTTCTTCCCGATGATCGTCAATAGCGACGAACGCCAGTGGACCTGGATGGACGAAGGCCTCAACTCTTTTGTGGAATATCTGACCGAAGAGCGCTGGGACAACCATTTCCCCGTCCGCGGCAAAGGACCGGCCTGGGCGATTGTGGACTACATGAAACTGCCTAAAGATCAGCTGGAGCCGATCATGACGAACTCGGAGAATATCGTCCAATTTGGTCCCAACGCCTATACGAAGCCTGCTACCGGTCTCAATATCCTGCGGGAGACCATCATGGGCCGGGAGCTCTTCGACTACGCGTTCAAGGAATACGCCCGCCGCTGGGCCTTTAAACATCCGACACCCGCGGATTTCTTCCGGACCATGAATGACGCCAGCGCCGAGAATCTGGACTGGTTCTGGCGCGGCTGGTTCTACGGCATCGAGCCGGTAGACATCTCCCTCGACAGCGTCAGGCACCTGGTCCCTGACTTTGACAATGCTCCCCCCAGAAGAGATACGACCATCATGGCCGGCATCGACAAACCCCTGCCCGACGGCAAATTCCCCACAGATGTCTCCAAGGAACGCAACCGGGAAGATACAAGCATCCACTTCCCCACCGACGCCGATACTTCCCTTCATGATTTTTACTGGAAATATACCCGGGGTATGATTCCCTATGATACGACGAAATATCCGCAGCATATCGAAGGGGTCGCCGGGGGCCGGGGCGGCGCACAGCCGGACGAACCAATGGACGATGCCACCCGGGAGAAGATCAAATCCAAACAATTCTACGAGCTGCAGTTCAGCAATAAGGGCGGCCTTGTTATGCCGATCATCATCGAGTGGACCTACACAGACGGTACCAAGGAAATCGAACGTATCCCGGCCCAGATCTGGCGCCATAACGAGGGCCACATCACCAAGGTTTTCGCCAAGGACAAAGAGGTCGCCAGCATCCGGCTGGACCCCAACCGCGAGACAGCCGATATCGACGAAAGCAACAACGTCTGGCCCGTTGTCAAAACAGAAAGCAAATTTGAGGTCTTCAAAGCCAAACAGCTGGGCCCCCGCGCCATCCCCCAGGCCAACAACCCTATGCAGTTGACCGGAAAAGATAAAAAGGCGTTCTAACGCATCTTCGTTTAATTTATGAAAGGCCCGTAAGCATCCCTTACGGGTTTTTTTATTCGCCCTTAAGGAGGGGGCCGACATCCTCCACTTCGAACAGCAGGCTCGAAGAAAAGATTTCCTTTAGAAAAGAGACATGCTCCGAACCGATGTAGATCAGGATCGCCTTGTCATGAGCAACATCGATCTGCCGGAGAATATTGGCGTAGATATGCATGTTCCGCATATAAAAGTGACTGGTAAGATCAGCCCCGGGATAATCCTGGCCCTCACCCACCCGCGCATACACCAGGTTATAAAGATCCGCCCCTGAGGCAATGACTTCCGGTGTATTGTTGGAAATGATGATATCCGTCAGCGTATGACCGGATGGCGACTGATAATAGGAATAGATCGCGCCGATCCTCGCAGTGATCAGCCGGGCAATGCTGTCCTTCGGGTGATTGAGATCCGTCAGGATATCGGCCTGATGATGCTCAGCGGCATAAGCCACCAGCGAGTCATAGTCGAAATTCCCGCCGGCATCCGCGCAGTAGATATGGGGCAGCTTCAGCAACTTGCCCAACCGATACCCCACCTGGTATACTTCGCTATTGCCCAGCTCAAACTCGTCTTGCCTGTAGAGATTGTAGGTCGTATCCACATACCCCTGCCTTTCTGCGGTCCATTCGACGAAAACCCTGTCCGGTGAAGCCTTTGCCAGCCGCTGTACCAGGTCATCCAGCTGCCGCTGATTCTCCGGCGTCTTCATATCCTCCCTGAGCGTTTTGTATACATCTCCGGAGGAACCGTCAAAATGGAATGTTCCTATAATATATACTTTGATCTTTTGCGCGAGGGGAGCGGAGGACACCTGTGAACGGGATGGGAAAGATAATGATAGCAAGAGTAATAGCCCCCAGAAGGCCCTGGGGTATTGATTGGAGATTCGCATCAGCCAATTTACATCAATGAACGGTTCCGTCCTGATATTTTATCTTGTGTTTGGCGGCCTTTTTCTCAAAGTCAAGCACCTCTTTAGGCTTGGCAACCGCCTGGGTAGAATCAGGCAAAGCCCGCTGACCCGCTTGTGATTTCTTTAATGTTCCGAGATCCCAGGTCTCCGTCCTGGCAACGTTCCCGCTCATCGGGTCATAGTATTTCCAGATCCCGTCCTTTATCGCAGCTCCTTCATTCTTCAAAATTACCGTCTTGTAAGTATCCGGATGATCGATGTCCTCTATCGCAAGGGTATCATAAAGTTTATTCGGGTTGAGCGCTACCCAGGTTTCTTCCCGCAGCAAAGTCCCGTTCATCCCGAAATATTGGCAGACCCCGTTTTTATTTCCCCACTTGTAGGTCTCCAATCCGATGAGGTCGCCATCCAGATTAAAAAGCCGCCACGCGCCTTCCTTTCGGTTGTCCTTGTACATGCCCTGCTCTTCAAATCCGGGCTCTCCGCGCACTTCATCGAAATGGTTCACCCACTTGCCCTGCTTCTGCCCTTTCTGATCCACCCCGTTCAGGGTATCCCCCCGGGGGCCAATGGTATACCCCTTCAGCTGTGAATAGCCGCTCAGGCTGATCAATTGGGCCGACAGGAATAAAAAGAGGAGCTGACGCATACATCAAAACTAACGAAAATCATTCCAAATTATTGAGTAGCTTATATTTGCATATTCAATTGATTGACATGAAAATATACTTTTGGGTCATTTTATCCCTCCTGTGCGGAATAGCAGCAGCAGGCCAGCAGCCGGCATCTCCGTCGTCCCGCCAGGCGTCTTCTCCCTCCATGACGATCCGGCAAATGAAGGAAGAGCTGGAAAAGTCCCCGAACCCGATCCTCTATGCCAAACAGATCCTTAAAAAACGTTTTAAGATCGACACCGTCACCATAACCCAAACCCTCCATTTCGGCGGTCTGGCCGATAGTCTGGCTTATAGCGGTAAGGTCGGGAAAGTCTATGGCCCGTACGGCCCGAAGGACGCCCGGTACCTGGTTCAGGTATTGAGCAAAGCGCCTAACGAATTCTATCACATCAGTCAGATATTCATCGACACTTCCTTCTTCAGCTATCGCATCGCCGACTCCATAGGCAATGTTATCCTTAAAAAACTAAAGGACGGCTCAGCTACCTTCGAAGATCTGGCAATGACCTATGCAATCGGCCGCGACGCTTCCAGCGGCGGCGATATGGGCTGGGTCGCCCGGGGCGCCATGTTCCCCGTGGTGGAGCATGAGGTCGTCAATCATAAAAAAGGTGAGGTCTTCAAGCTGTGGACCAGAGCGGGTTTGAATATTATGCGGAAAGACGACGACCCCAGGCAGGATACCGGTTACGCGCTGATACTGCAGGTGTTCCTATAGAAAGCTCTATAGAAAATAGTTCAGCGCCAATTCATATCCTTTCAGCCCCAACCCGGCAATCGTGCCCTTTGCCTTGGCAGACACATGGGACAACCGCCGGAACTCTTCCCGCGCATGTATATTGCTGATATGGACTTCGATGACCGGCGCCTTGATAGCGGCAATCGCATCTCCGATAGCTACCGACGTATGCGTATAGCCGCCCGGGTTCAGAAGGATGCCGTCCGACGAGAACCCGACACGCTGCAGCTCGTTGATCAGTTCACCCTCCACATTACTCTGAAAATAGCTGAACGCGACCGCGGGATATTTCTTCTGCAGCTCTTCGTAGTACTGCTCGAAAGTCTGACTGCCATATACCTCAGGCTCCCGCGTCCCCAGCAGGTTCAGATTCGGGCCGTTGATGATGGCGATACGCATAACTTAGGGGTTGTTTTTAATCAATTGGATAAAATCATCGAACAGATACCGGCTATCATGCGGCCCGGGC
>DATMLR010000400.1:0-10631 GCA_035570015.1 Puia sp. | reverse complement strand
CCATTTGGCAAGATCGTCCTGCTTCATTGTCATTTCTGCCATGGCCCGTGCACCCTTATCCTGTCTACTTTTGATACATATTAATTCACACAAAAAATTTAAACGTATGAAACTCGAAAACAAAGTCATCCTGATCACCGGGGCCAATCGCGGAATAGGGCGCGCCCTGGTTGAAGAAGCGCTCAGCAGAGGCGTAAAGCGCGTGTATGCCGGTACACGTGTACCGTTCACCCACTCCGATCCCCGGGTCACACCGCTGGTCCTTGACGTGACCAATGAAGAACAAATCCGGAAGGCTGCCACGGAAGTTGGATCGCTCGACCTCCTGGTCAATAATGCCGGTGTTGCGCAGTACGACGATCTTAGCGACCGGACCGTGATCGAACGCCATCTGGCCGTCAATTTCTTCGGCCCTTATCACCTGACCCAGGCCTTCCTGCCGGCGCTGGCCCATACGCACGGAGCCATCGTCAACATTTTATCGGTGGTAGCGCTTGCGCCGTTGCCCATCATTCCGTCCTACTCCATTTCAAAGGCCGCCGCGTTCTCCCTCACCCAATCGCTGCGCGCCTTTTTGGCCGGACGCGGCGTAAGGGTCCATGCCGTTCTTACGGGCCCCGTCGACACCGACATGAACCGGGACTTCGATATTCCAAAGGCTTCGCCGGAATCGGCTGCGCATGCCATTTTTGAAGGGGTGGTGAAGGAAGAGGAGGACATCTTCCCCGATCCCATGTCAGCCACGATGGCAGACAGCTGGCGCAGCGGCGCGGTGAAGGCGATGGAGCGGCAGAATGCGCAATTTGTTCCGGCGAAAGATTTCACTACCGCCATCCTGGTAGATCAAAGCCCGAAAGAGGCGTATGACACGATCAATAACGTCCGCAGCTGGTGGACCGGCGAGATCGAAGGCCCCACCGACCAGCTCGACAAAGAATTTACCTATCGCTACAAGGAATTCCATTATAGTAAACACAAAGTGATCGAAATGATCCCGGAGAAGAAAGTGGTGTGGCTTATCACCGAGAGCGCACTCAATTTCGTCGAGGACAAGGATGAATGGACCGGCACCACTATCAGCTTCGAGATCGCCGGAAAAGGCGATAAGACCGAGATCCGTTTCACCCATCACGGGCTGGTCCCGCAGATCGAATGCTACGACGCCTGCTCCAACGCCTGGGGCGGTTATATTCAAAACAGTCTGCGCAACCTTATCGCTGGCGGATTTACCACCACTATTCTTGTGGATGCGACGCCCGCCGAGGCCTTCACAGCCATTACCAATGTTCGCGGCTGGTGGTCGGAAGAGATCGAAGGCGGCACCGCAGATCTGAATGACGAGTTCACCTATCATTACAAGGATGTCCATCGCTGTACGATGAAGTTAATTGAGGTCACCCCCAACCGAAGGGTGGTCTGGCTTTGCACCGCTAACCATTTCGATTTCACCACAGACCGGAGTGAGTGGATCGGCAACAGGGTCAGCTTCGATATTTCCGGCAGAGGCGACCAAACGGAAATTCACTTCACCCAACTCGGCCTCGTTCCGGTCTATGAATGCTATGATGTCTGTCAGAATGCCTGGACAAGATATATCCACCAGAGCCTCCGCAGCCTGATCACCACCGGTAAGGGAAACCCCAATCCTAAAGAGAACTAGCGGGTCCTCATCCTCGCCCGCTCTCAGAAAAGCGCCGGTCGAATTCGATCTGGTGCTTTATCTTTATCAAATGGGAATATTTGATCTGTTTAAAAAGAAACCTGCTACACAAGCGGCCACCCAACCGGCCATTCCAGATCTGATAAGCAAGCCCTACAAGGACACCGCGACGAATGTAATTTACAACCTGCTTTTCTGCGACGACCTGGATCTATACAGATCCAGGAACCGGCCCCCTTATTCCTATCCTTTCAACATCTTGTTTTCGGATTATCCCGATGAAGCGGATCTGCAGCGAGTGATCGACGATTCGACCCTCGATGCCAGATTAAGGATACTAGCCCTCAACACGCGACGAAGCATGGGCCAAGCTCCGGCTGAGAAGGTTTTGCTTGGGGTGATCGTTGAAGTTGCACTGGAAGGCGGCCTGGACGTCCTGGCGTCTTTCCGGGATGGGAAAGCTCGTTATATCAACCAGAGCGGAAAGGTTTTGATCTGGGACACCATAACCGATGCCCGGGCAAACGAGCTGACGGCCGACCTGTTTGCAAAGAGTGAGCCGATCATTGGTCAAATCGGGCCATCGGATAAGCCCAGAAAGCCGCATCCGTTTGCCGGAAGCGCCCGCATCACCTTTCTTGTATCGGACGGGCGCTATTTTGATGAGGCACAAGGCGAGACTCTTTTCGATGACTCCATAGCAGGCCCCGCGCTGATGACCGCCACTCAATTAATGCGATATTTGATTTCAAAAGCGGATAGCTCTTTCGATAGATAACTACCACGTACCAATACATCAGACCCACATGAAGAATCCTTAAACCTTCCTTGCCCTTCTCAACAATAATAAAGTTCGCAAAATGCGAACTTCAACCTGAAATCAATCAGCTACAATACGCGGCGCTCGCCTTGGCAGCTATACTTTCAACGTGATATTCAATCATTTACAGACACGTAAATTCAGCCCACCATCTCCGAATCCCGATCTCCAAGACGAAAAGTTCGCATTTTGCGAATTTTTATTTTGCATTCAATAGGAATATGTTTGGACGACAAATTCAGGTATTTTAAAATCCGGTAAAAAATCCCAATCTTTAACTAAAACTCTTAATCCCTGAACTATGCAAGAAGATATCCTAACCGCTCCACCCGAATTCAAACTTTATAAGGACAACGCCGTTTGGGTGGGGACTTTTATCGGCGGACCGCTGGTCGGCTGTTATTTGGCGGCAGAAAATTTTAAACAGCTCGGACAGCCGGATAAGGCAAGGATAAGTTGGATAATCGCCATTCTTACTTTATTGGTCATCGCTGGCGGGCTATTCCTGATCCCAGGCATCGAGAAGGTCCCTCGCTACATTATCCCGCTGACCTATACACTGATCGCTCGCGTCCTGGTTCAACGGTATCAGGGGGAGGCAATCAAAAGCCATATTGCCCAGGGCGGACCGACCTATTCTTCCTGGCGCACAGTCTGGATCGCACTCGTTGGCGCGGCCATTTTATTCGCCGTTATTTTTGGCCTGTTATTTCTGCTCGATAAGGATTTTCTCCAGTCGCCTTAACCGCCCTAGGCACGACCTTTTTTAGGGGACGCAAGCAAAAATGCAATCCCGATAAACCCAAATATCACAAAAACTCGTGCCAGCTCAAGCCCATCGTTGCCGACCGGGTCGATCATGGCACGATGAATATGAAGGAGCACAAGCCAAAGAAAGAACATGACCCCGAGCAGGCTGGCAACCAGCCGCAGTTTTATTTTCAGAATAATGGCAACCCCCGCACCGATTAAAGCAGTCCCGGTAAAATATGTCCAGAAATAGTGACCCGGGATAAAGGACGGTACCATTTCGGACACAAATTTTGTATAGACGAAATGATCGGCACCATAGCCGATCAACATAATCGAAAAGAAAACCCGGCCATAGGGAGCAAGCTTTCCGAGCCATCGGGTAATCCCGGAATGATCCGAATGAAGGGAATAAGAATCCGCCATAATGAAAGAGGCGCCGACAAAAGCGGATTCTTCAATGGCTGCTGACCAGCCAATAAGCGAATGCCCGTCGGAACTGAAGAACAGGAAGTACGGAATATAGACCAGCACCAGTAACGTTAGGAAAAAACCACCGGAAACAAGTGCAACCATTCGCGTTTTCCAGTCGATCAACATAGCGACCCCCGAGAGCGTAAAAAGGATCCCCCAGGCGTACACCAGCAGATAATAACCGGTACCATGCGAAAACAGGTCGGGCAAAAAATTGCCGCTGATATCGCCCCGGACCAATTGTTGTATCCCCAGGGCGATTATACCTATACTATAGGCTTTTCGGCTTAGTTGAATAGAGGTGCTCAACTTATCTTTACTTTGTACTGAAATTAAGGATTTTTGAGAATTACGCTACTTAATAAACGAAAATTTATGATTACAGGAGCACACACCATCTTATACAGTTCCGCGCCGGAAGCGGATAAGGATTTCCTGTTGAATGTTCTTCGGCTTACCCACGTGGACGTTGGGCACGGCTGGCTTATATTTGGCCTACCTCCTTCAGAAATAGCCGTGCATCCGGCCGAAAATAGCGGCCCGAGCGAACTATACCTGCTATGCGACGACATTCAGCATTTTATAAAAGAGATGGCTCAAGTGAATATAAATTGTGACCCCGTGCAAAATCAGCGATGGGGCCATTTGACCTATCTGACACTCCCCGGTGGCGGAAAACTTGGCGTCTATCAGCCTCTTCATCCCAGACCAGTTCCCATGCCTTAAAGAACATCCCGATGAAAAGCAGACTAGTCGTCAAGCACCTGATCGCATCGACTCTTGTTCTTTTTCTCTCCGTTGTCACCCTGGCGCAAACCCGGCGCATCGCGCAAGTTGAAATAGGAAACCATCCGGCCGTTTATGATGCCGACGGGCGTCTTTTGCCATGGATTTCCTGGCAAAAGGCAATCGAACTGGAAATGCAATGGTACCTGAATTGCCCTGTGACACATGGTTATCCCAATTTCGTCTGGATGACCTTTATGGACGGAAATTATCAACCCGATGCACGAAGGAGCGACTTTATCCCGGCGATGCAAAATGGAATGGGAATCATTTCTTACCTAAAGTATTATGTTTACACCCAGCGCAGGAATAAGAAAGTGCTGGAATGGGCAAGATACATGGGGGATTACCTGATTACAGAAAGCAATACACCTGATACCGGTCGATATCCGCATTTTACCCGTTCCACCGGTATTTCTGCCAGGTTTCCTCAACCCGCGGATTGTGGCACGCAGGGCGACCGGCCTTATGAAATTGAACCCGACAAGGGGGCTATCGCCGGATATGCGCTCGCACTTCTTTATCAGGAAACCGGTGAGAAGAAATACCTGACGCAGGCGCTTCACAATGCACGGGTGCTTATCGCCAATATGGGCCGGGTGGATTCCCTAAGTTCCCCATGGCCATTCCGCGTGGACTATCGGACAGGGGAGGGGCGCGGCCCGGTTTCCGGGGATATGGTTTATATCCAACGGTTGCTGGATTTGTTAGCCACCAGCCTGGATTATCCGGAGTTTAATCACCCGAGATGGCGACTTTGGAACTGGATACTGAATGTTCAGATCCCCAACCTTTCCAAGGGTGGCTCCCTTTGGGAACAATTCTTTGAAGATCACGACGAAGCAAATGACCGAACCGCCTGGGCGCCGCTCAACCTCGCCCGGTATCTTCTGGAAAGAAGGCAAGTCGTTGACACCGCCTGGCAGCAGCACGCCCACGCCTTGATCGAATTCGTCAACCGAAATTTCGCCGGTATCAACTTCGGAGTGACAATTTGCGGCGAGCAGGACCATGATAAGGACCCGTGGGGCGGGATTTTGTCAACCTATGGCGCAGTGCTGGCGATGTACACAGCCGCAACCGGATCAAATGAATATAAGTCCCTTGCTATTCAAGCGCTTAACTTCGGAACGTATGCGCTCAATACCGATGGCTGTCCTTGCGAAAAGGCGGGTTCTTCTTCTTGCCGGGGCGGCTGGCAGGAGGATGCGCATACGGACAAGATCCATAATTTCATCGATGCGCTGGAAGCCGTGAAGGTATGGAGCCAGGCGCACTAAACAATCCCGCCTGGTCTACCGGATTTTGACAGAAATGTCTATCTTTAACCCCCTGCTTCCACCTGCCTAATCCAATACATTCATCGTCTAATCCAATACGCCGCCCCTTGCCTTTGGATCTCAACTATCTGTTTGCTTTATGCTGAGGAAGACTTTATTCTTAACCGCGTTGCTAATTGGATTGGGCACAACCTTATTTGCCCAGGCGATATTTGTCTTTACCCCTCTAACGCTTCCTGATGCTCAATATGGCTCGCCCTACGCCGGCCAGACGTTTACCGTGATCGGCGGCGTCGCGCCCTATACTTTTTCAGTGACCGCGGGCAGCTTACCGCCCGGAATGTCCTTATCGCCATCCGGTACTATTTCCGGTACGCCTACCTCCGCGGGCAGCTTTTCCTTTACGGTTACCGCCACAGACAGCGACCCGTTGGGGCCGTTTACAGGTTCTCAGGCCTATACCCTGAACGCCGACCCTGCCCCCCTGACAATCACGGCAAACAATGTCTCCATGGTTTATGGCGGCACCTTACCTGCTTTTGGCGTCACCTATGGCGGGTTCGTAAACGGGGACAATGCCAACAGCCTGACGGTCCAGCCTTCTGTGACCGTCCCGGCGAATGCGAGCTCCCCCGCCGGATCCTATACGATTACGCCTTCGGGGGCTTCGGACCCGAACTATACCATCAGCTATGTCAACGGGACGTTTACGATTACCCCGGCGGCCCTGACGATCACGGCAAATAACGCGAGCATGACCTATGGGGGAACGGTTCCTTCGCTGAGCGCTTCCTACAGCGGATTCGTCAATAGCGACAATTCAGCCAGCCTGACGACCCAACCCACCGTGTCCACGACAGCTGCGTCCACTTCCCCCGCCGGTACTTACCCCACTACCGCATCTGGCGCAGTCGATGCAAACTACAGCATCACCTACGCTGCGGGAACAATGACTGTCGGCAAAGCCACCCTGACCGTTACCGCTAATAACCAAAGCATGCCCCTGGGCGGCCCGCTGCCCGCCTTCACGGTCAGCTATTCCGGTTTTGTCAACGGGGACGGGGCGTCCAGCCTGAGCACGCAACCCACGGCTACGACGTTGGCAACCGCTGCATCTCCCGCCGGCACCTATCCGATCACGCCCGGCGGCGGCTCATCTTCCAACTATGCCTTTACTTATGTCAACGGAACCCTGACCGTCGCACAAGCCATTCTGACCATCACGGCCAATCCCGCCTCCAGCATTTATGGCGCGGCCCTGGTGCCTGACGGCTCGCTCCCAGTCACCTACACCGGTTTTGTCAACGGGGACGGCCCTTCCAGCCTGGCCACCTTGCCAACTGTTTCCAATACGGCTTCCGCCGGTTCCCCGGTGGGCACTTATATCCTTACACCCTCCGGCGCATCCGACCCCAATTATACCATCCAGTATGTTACCGGCGTATACACGATCCAAAAGGCGCCTCTGACGATAACGGCCAACAACGCCAACATGACCTATGGGGGAACGGTTCCTTCGCTTAGCGAATCGTATAGCGGCTTCGTCAACGGGGACGCGGCGTCCAGCCTGACCACCCAGCCCACCGTATCTACGACCGCTACTTCCGCTTCCCCCGCCGGGACATACCCCATCACCGCTTCCGGTGCAGCCGACGCAAACTATACCATCACCTACACCGCGGGAACGATGACAGTCGGCAAAGCAACCCTGACCGTAACCGCTAATAACCAAAGCATGCCCCTGGGCGGCCCGCTGCCCGCCTTCACGGTCAGCTACACCGGCTTTGTCAATGGGGACGCGGCGTCCAGCCTGACCACGCCGCCCACTGCTACGACGACCGCCACCGCGTCATCTCCCGCCGGCACTTATCCGATCACCCCGGTCGGCGGTTCTTCGCCCAACTACACGTTCACCTATGTCGACGGCACCCTAAGCATCGGAAAGGCATTGCTGACCATCACGGCCAATCCGGCCTCCAGCGTTTACGGCGCAGCTCTGGTGCCTGACGGCTCGCTTACTGTCAGCTACAGCGGTTTTGTCAATGGAGATGGCCCCGGTAGCCTGGCTACCCTTCCAACCGTCGCGAACTCGGCTATCGCAGGCTCCCCCGTCGGCACTTATACCCTGACACCCTCCGGCGCGGCGGATCCCAATTATACCTTCCAGTATGTCACCGGTGTATACACGATTCAAAAGGCGGCCCTGACGATCAATGCCGTCAACCAGACCATGACTTACGGAGGCTCCGTTCCGGTGCTTACGGCGTCCTACAGTGGTTTTGTCAATGGGGACGGCACCTCTGCCCTGACCACCGCGCCAACCATCACCACGACTGCCACATCGGCTTCCCAGGTAGGCGCCTATCCCATCACGGCATCGGGCGCCACAGCTCCGAACTACACGATCACCTACACTTCGGGAACAATGACCGTCGGCAAAGCCACCTTGACCGTCACTGCTAATAACCAAACCATGGCCCTGGGCGGTCCGCTTCCTATCTTCACGGTCAGCTACACCGGCTTTGTCAATGGGGATGGAGCGTCCAGCCTGACCACGCAGTCGACGGCTACAACGACGGCCACCGCGTCATCTCCCGCCGGCGCCTATCTGGTTGTCCCCAGCGGCGGTTCATCCCCCAACTACACCTTCACCTATGTCGACGGCACCCTGAGCATCGGAAAGGCATTGCTGACTATCACCGCCAATCCGGCCTCCAGCGTTTATGGCGCTGCCCTGGTCCCCGACGGCTCGCTGACGGTTAGCTATAGCGGCTTCGTCAGCGGGGATGGCCCATCCAGCCTGTCCACATTGCCAACCGTGACCAATTCGGCTTCAGCCGGCGACGCCGCGGGAACCTATACGTTGACCGCCTCCGGTGCAGACGATCCCAATTACAACATCGCATATGTCACTGGCGTATACACGATCCAAAAGGCGGCCCTGAACATCGCTGGACTTAGCCAGACCATGACGTACGGCAGCGCGGTACCTGCGCTCACAGCGTCCTACACCGGCTTCGTCAATGGGGACAATGCATCCAGCCTGGCAAGCCAACCTACGATAACTACAACAGCCACGCCGTCCTCTCCCGTTGGTACCTATCCCATCACGGCATCTGGCGCTGGAGACCCGAATTACACCATCACTTATACTGCGGGTACGATGACCGTCCAGCGCGCCGCGCTGACCGTCACGGCTAACTCCGAATCGATGAACTATGGAGGCCCGGTTCCCGCCCTGACCGCTTCCTATACCGGATTTGTCAATGGAGACAATGCTTCCAGCCTCACAACCAAACCTACGATCACCACGACGGCCACCACTACATCCCCACCAGGTACCTATCCCATCACGGTGTCAGGCGCCGCGGACCCTAACTATACGATTACATATGTTGGCGGCACCATGACCGTCGGGGGCGCCACGCTGACCGTTACAGCAAACTCCGCGTCGATGATCTACGGAGGAACTGTTCCAACCCTGACCGTGTCGTACAGCGGCTTTATCAACGGGGACAATGCATCAAGCCTCACCACCGCGCCCACCGTAACGACGACGGCCACCTCCTCCTCATCGGCAGGCGACTATCCAATCACCGTGTCGGGCGCAGTAGACCCGAACTATACGATCGTCTATGTCGCGGGAACCCTTACCATCAACCCTGCCACATTGCATATAACCGCCAACGCGCAGACAAAGGAATATGGCGCCGCGGATCCGCCCTTTACATTCACTGTGAGCGGATATTTAAACGGAGACAATTCAGACATCTTTACCGGCAGCCTCAGCAGAGCACCGGGCGAGAATGTGGGCACCTATCCCATCACAGAGGGCACGCTTGGTGCCGGGAACAACTACTCGATCGTCTATACCGGCAATTACCTGACTATTACCAAAGCACAGCAGCAAATTACATGGGCCCAAAATCTCCTGGTGGGCTGCAACAGCGTAACGCAGGTGCTGCTGACCGGTGTGACGAGCAGCGGCCTTCCGATCACTTATTCGGTGTCCGATCCGGCGATCGCCAAAGTCTCGGGGGATACATTGACACTGCTGCAGCCTGGCTCCGCGCACGTAACCGGCGTTCAGGCCGGAGATTCGAATTACGACGCGGCTGCGCCCGTTACCGATACCATAGTATATGAGTCGGCTTCCCTCATCAGTCAGCACTGGAACGACGTGCTCTTCTTTGATAACAGCAGCGGGGATTATGTCGCATGGCAATGGTATAAGAACGGCGCCGCCGTCCCAGGAGATACGGCACAGTATTACAGCGAAGAACCCTCTCTGAACGGCCAATACTTTGTCATCGCAACAAACAAGGACGGCCAGGAAGTTCAAACCTGCACGCTGAGCATCGCCCCCGGCGCTGCAATACCCGGAGGCATTAAGGTCTTCCCTAACCCGGCAAACATCGGCACCCAGGTCAGCGTCGTCTTCAACTATTCTGCCAGCGCCTTGCAGGGAGCGGTATTACAGATTTCAGATCTCACCGGGAAGGTGATTCAGCAGCTGACGAACATTCAGCCGTCCATGCAGGTCACTATGCCTTCCGTGGACGGCATCTACATCCTCAATCTGATGATGACCAACGGACAAAAAGTAAGCACCAATATACTGGTAGAATAAGAAACGGTAAATGAGAACCCGGAAATACAATACAATGATAAAAGGAGCAATAGCGGTAGCCGTTTGTTGTTTCGCTATCATCACCCAGGCCGGCGCGCAGGGGTTAACGATTGAGCTGGACGGCGGACTGCAAGGGACCCAATACCCGCTGCTGAACGGCCAGAACAAGCTGTTGCCGGCCGGTTCTCTGGGGCTGCTCTATACTTTTGAGCTTGGCAGGAATTGGGGGCT
>DATMLR010000399.1:0-10962 GCA_035570015.1 Puia sp. | reverse complement strand
GGGGGTGGAACCGATGCGGGAGCGGGAGAAGGAGATGGTGGGGCGGTTGCTGGAGCGGCTGACGTCGACGCCGGGGGTAGAGGTATTGGCTGCGGATCAATGGCAGCGGCTGGGAGTGATTTCATTTGTTGTGCAGGGGATGCATTATGATTCCGTGGTAAAGTCATTGAACGACCGGTTCGGGATTCAGGCCAGGGGTGGTTGCAGCTGTGCGGGGACGTACGGGCATCATTTACTCTGTATTGACCAGGTACGGTCAGAAGCTATACGGGAGGCGTTGTTGAAAGGTGCAATACAGAGCAAACCGGGCTGGGTGCGGTTGTCGCTGCACCCGACGATGACGGATGTGGAGATCGACTATATCGCGGATGCGGTGGAGAGGGTTGCGGCGCGATCTATGGAAAAAGTTGACTCGATTGATCCGGGGGGTCCGGAATGGGTGAAATCGGCTGTGCCGGTTGTGCATGGGCGGCCGTTGGTAACTTGTCCGGTTCCCCGGATTTGAGTAAATTACAGGATGGTCCTCTTTCGACGGAAACGATTGCTGATCGCGGCGCTATCGCTGCTTGGTGTCGGGCTGGTTTGCTGGCGGATCTTGACGCCGGAGCATCGGGTGGATTACAACACAGATGTCAAGCCAATTATCAACGCAAAATGTATTACCTGTCATGGCGGGGTGCGGGCTAAGGGTGGATTTAGCTTGTTATTCCGGGAAGATGCTTTTGCCAAAACGGAATCGGGCAGGCCGGCGATAGTCCCCGGGGACCCTGATCATAGCGAGATGATCCGCAGAATCACTAACGTTGATCCGGAAGTTCGGATGCCGTATAAACATGAACCGTTGACCAGGGAGGAGATCGATATCCTGCGGGAGTGGGTAACGGAGGGTGCGCCGTGGGGCGAACATTGGGCGTACAGGCCCGTTGAGGCGCCGGCGGTGCCTGCGGTGAGCGATCCGTGGGCGCAAGGGCCGATCGATGCGTATGTGCTTGGGCGGCTTCGGAAGGAGGGGCTACGTCCGATGGCGGAGGCGTCACGGGCGGTGCTGTTGCGGAGGGTAAGTCTCGATCTCATCGGACTCTATCCATCCGACGCAGTAGCATCGGCTTACCTGGAGGGCAAGGACCCGCATGCATATGAGACACTGGTGGATACGTTGCTGGCGTCGCCGCATTTCGGCGAGAAGTGGGCGGCCATGTGGCTGGACCTGGCGCGATATGCGGATACGAAGGGGTATGAGCGGGATGGCTCGCGCAATATCTGGCGGTATCGGGACTGGCTGATCCGGGCTTTCAACCAGGATATGCCGTATGACCGGTTCCTGACCGAGCAAGTGGCGGGTGACCTGCTGCCGCATCCGACCGATGACCAATATATTGCCACGGCCTTTCATCGGAATACGATGACCAATGACGAGGGCGGGACGGATAATGAAGAATTCCGCACGGCCGCGGTCCTCGATCGGGTGAACACGACATGGGAAGCATTGCTGGGGACGACATTCGCTTGCACCCAATGTCACAGCCATCCTTATGATCCCTTCCGGCATGAGGACTACTACCGTTTCATGGCCTATTTCAACGACACGCGCGATGAGGATTCGTATGCGGATTATCCGCTGCTGCGTAGCTATTCCGATTCGGATCGGACGAGACTGAATGCGGTGGTGCAATGGGTGGAGCGGGAAGGGGGCCCGGCGCGGGCGGCGGTGGTGCGGAAGCTGCTTCGGACCTGGCAGCCGGCGGTCAACTCGCTCACGGCCGACCGGTTTGTGAATAGCGAGCTGGAGGATACGAAGTGGCTTGTATTGCGGAACAACGCATCAGCACGGCTGCAGGCGGTCGACCTCAAAGAAGATCACGACTGGCTGATCTTCAGGTGGCGGACGGAGGCGCCCGGCGGGAAATGGGCGATCCATCTGGATAGTGTCGGCGGGCCGGTCATCACAGGGGCTGATGTGCAAACGAGCGGTGACTGGAAGATAGCGGCGGTGCCGGTAAAGTTGGGAAAAGGCGTTCATGATCTCTATATCACCTATATAAATCCCAGGCTGCATAAGCCGGATCAAAGCGGTTTGGTGTTCGACTGGTTCTGTTTTACGCGGCAGTTCCCCGGTGCGGGACGTCCCGGTTATGAGAAGGAGAAGGCGGAGTTCTGGCGGTTGCTGACTGAAAATGTACCGACTACGCCGATCATGATGGATAACCCGTCGGATATGCACCGGGTATCGAATGTCTTTGAGCGTGGGAATTGGCTGGTCAAAGGGGCGGTTGTCACGCCGGGCGTTCCGGCGGTGTTTGACGGGTGCATGCCGGCGGCTGCGCCGGCCAATCGGCTCGGGCTGGCGATGTGGATGACCAGCAAGCAGAATCCGCTGGTATCGAGGACGATGGTCAACCGGGTCTGGGAGCAGCTATTCGGCACCGGTATCGCTGAGACGTTGGAAGACCTCGGATCGCAGGGCAGTCCGCCGACGCATCGGGCGCTGCTGGACTATCTCGCCTGGCAATATATGAACACCGATCAATGGAGCCTGAAACGTCTGCTCAAAGAGATCGTGATGAGCGCCTCGTATCGTGAGGATTCGAGGGTGACGGAGGCGTCGCTGAAGGCCGATCAATTCAACCGGCTTTTTTCGCGCGGACCGCGAATAAGGCTGAGCGCGGAGGAACTGCGGGACCAGGACCTCTGCATCTGCGGCCAGCTGTCGCCGGAGCTGTATGGGCCGAGTGTGTTCCCGTATCAGCCAAAGGGGATATGGATGTCACCCTATAATGGCGCGGAGTGGGTGGCCAGCAAGGATGGTGAGCAGCACCGGCGGGCAGTGTATACGTATTGGAAGCGTTCGGCATCGTACCCCTCGATGATCTCATTCGATGCTACATCGAGGGAGGTCTGTACGGCGCGGCGCATCCGGACGAATACTCCGCTGCAGGCGTTAGTTACGTTGAATGATACGGTATATTTGGATATCGCGAGGCATTTTGCGCTCCGGCTGGATAGTATTGCGGGGTCACCCGAGCGGCGGATAGCAGCAGGGTATCGGCGGATGTTATATAAAGATATTACTCCCGGGGAATTGGCAGCGTTGGCGGGGTTGTATCAGGGGGCCTTGGATAAGTTCAGGCAGACGCCGGCCGATGCAAAGAAAATATTGGGGGACTCCGCGGGGACCGCGGACGGTGCGGCGATGGTGGTGGTGTGCAATGCGTTGTTGAATCTGGATGAGGTGATCACTAAAAATTAGTTTATGAGTCGAGTTAATTATACGGAGGCAGAGCGGCTTGCACGGCTCCATTTCTATACCCGGCGGCACTTTCTGAAAGAGAGTGCGATGGGCTTGGGGGGGATAGCGCTTGGTGCGTTGCTGGGTTGTCATGGGAAAACGGATGCTTCGAGGATCGTTTTTGATCCGGCGCATCCGCTCGAGCCGAAGCTGCCGCCTTTTCCGGGTAAGGCCAGGAACGTCATCTATCTGCATATGGCGGGGGCCCCTTCCCAACTGGAGCTGTTTGACTACAAGCCGGAGCTCATGAAGATGGATGGGCAGGATTGCCCTCCATCGCTGTTGGCGGGGAAACGGTTTGCCTTTATTCGCGGCGTACCCAAAATGTTGGGACCACAAGCCCGGTTTGCGCAATACGGGGAGAGCCGGGCGTGGGTAAGCGAACATCTGCCACATTTCCAAACGATAGTGGATGAGGTGAGTTTTCTCAAAGCGGTAACGACTGACCAGTTTAACCATGCTCCGGCGCAACTGCTGGTGCATACGGGTTTTCCGCGGCTTGGGCGGCCCAGCCTTGGGAGCTGGGTCACGTATGGACTGGGGACGGAAAACCAGGACCTGCCCGGCTTTGTCGTACTGACGAGCGGCGGCAGATTCCCGGATGCGGGGAAGAGCATATGGGGGAGCGGTTTCCTGCCCAGTGTCTACCAAGGTGTCCAGTGTCGCAGCGAGGGGGACCCGGTCTTGTTCCTCGATGACCCGGCGGGGATGGACCGCGATTTGCGAAAGGCGTCCATCGATGCCATCAATGCCGTCAATCAGCAGGAGTTTGCGGAGTATCATGATCCGGAGATCCTCAGCCGGATATCGCAATATGAGATGGCCTTCCGCATGCAGACGTCGGTTCCGGAGGTGATGACCATCCAGGATGAGCCGGCGTATATCCATGAACTTTATGGGACCAAACCGGGTCAGACAAGCCTGGCGAACAATATCCTGCTGGCCCGGAAGCTGGTGGAGAAGGGAGTTCGGTTCGTACAAATCTTCGACTGGGGCTGGGACAGTCATGGAACAGACGCCGGTACTGCCATCGATGTTGGGTTTATAAACAAATGCCGGCAGGTGGACCGGGCGATGACGGCGCTGATCCTGGACCTGAAGCAGCGGGGGCTTCTTGATGAGACCCTCGTTATCTGGGGCGGCGAGTTCGGACGGACCCCGATGATGGAAAACCGCGAAGGCAAGCCCAATCCATTCAAGGGGCGAGATCATCATACGGATGCGTTCACGATCTGGATGGCGGGTGGCGGGATCAAAAAGGGGTATGTACACGGGGAGACGGACGAGATCGGCTATAGCGCGCTATCGGGGAAGGTCGATCCATTCGATGTGCAGGCGACGATCCTGAATCAGCTTGGTTTTGACCACACACGCTTTACCTATGATTTCCAGGGCAGGCCATACCGCCTGACGGATGTGAAAGGAAATGTCATCAAAGAGATAATCGCATGATCAATCGGAAACAATTTATTGCCCAGACGACGCTGGCCGCGACCGGTGTTCTGTTGGACGCTTATGCGCAGCCGCTGATGGCGACGGTGCGGGAAGGATTTCAGCTGAAGGTACTGGCTACAGACTGGGGTTTTCCCGGGACGGTGGATGAATACGGGGCGAAGGTAAAAGCGGCGGGGTATGATGGCATTGAGATCTGGTGGTCGCTTGATCCGGCGCGCCAGGACGCGGTTTTCGCGATGCTGAAGAAATACGGGTTGGAGGTAGGGTTCCTTTGTGGGGGGTCGGAGAGCGACCCGAAGGAGCACCTGGAACATTTTAAGAAAATGGTAGAGGGGGCAGCCCGGAATAATGTGCAACGGCCGTTGTACATCAATTGTCATTCGGGCCGGGACTTCTTTTCGTTTGACGAGAACAAAGCCTTTATCCAGCTAACGACGGCGCTTACCCGGGAGACGGGGATCAAGATACTGCACGAGACACACCGGTCGCGGATGTTGTTTGCGGCGCCGGTGGCGCGCCATTTTATGGAATCTGTGCCCGAACTTCGGATAACCTTCGACATTTCGCACTGGTGCAATGTGAGCGAGAGCCTGCTGGCCGACCAGCCGCAGACGATGGCGCTGACGTTGGAGCGGGCGGAACATATCCATGCGCGGATCGGCCATCCGGAAGGGCCGCAGGTGAGTGATCCGCGGGCGCCGGAGTGGGAGAGCGCCCTGGAGGCGCATATGGGGTGGTGGGATACGATCCTGCGGCGGAAAAAGCAGGCGGGCGAGGTAATGACCATCCTGACGGAATTCGGCCCTCCGGATTATATGCCCACGACGCCTTACGATCATAAGCCGGTGAGCGATCAATGGGCGATCAATGAATATATGCTACAAACGCTGAGGAAAAGATATTCCTGATGGCAGCGGCGCTCACGTTCATCGGGCGGCTGCATCCGCTGCTGGTACATCTTCCGATTGGAATTCTTCTGCTGGCGATCCTGCTGGAAGCGTTGAGTATGCGGCGGGATTACGCCGGGCTGAAACCGGCGGCGGACCTGAGTTTGCTGATCGGCTGGTGCAGTGCGGTGTTGTCATGCTTTACGGGGTGGCTGCTGTCGCGGACGGGAGATTATGATCCGGGGCTGGTGGTCGTGCATCAATGGCTGGCGATCTCGTTGACGATCGTGTCGGCGGGGTTGTATTTTGTTTTGAGGGGCCGGCCCGTGGGGCGATGGGGCGGGGCAGCGATGGGCTTGTCGGTGGTGCTGCTTATCCTGACGGGGCATTGGGGCGGATCGCTTACGCATGGGCCGGGTTATTTGACGGCGGGGTTGGGGCCGGAGGCGGCGCAGCCGACGTTGAGGCCGGTTGCGGATATCCGGTCGGCGGTCGTGTACCCTTCGATGGTGGAGCCGGTGCTTCATGATAATTGTTATGGGTGTCATTCGGCGGCGCGCGTGAAGGGCGGTCTGCGGCTGGATGGGCCGGACCGGATATTGCGCGGTGGGAAGGACGGGCAGGTGATCGTCGCAGGTCAGTCCGCAGCTAGTCTTCTGGTGAAGCGGATCGGGCTGCCGCTGGATGATGAGCATCATATGGCGCCGAAAGAGAAGGGGCAACTGACGCCGGTGGAGATCCGGCTGTTGCGGTGGTGGATCGACAATGGAGCTTCTTTTGATAAGTCGGTGGGGGCGTTGCCGCAGGATACAGGAATGGCGGCGGTATGGCAGGCTTTCCACATGGGGACGGCGGGGCCGGTGGTTTCCGGTGCGATCGTGAACGTGGCGGATAGCGATCTGCCGATGGGGCCGGCGCCGCAGGCGCCGGCCTTGGCGGTACAACGGCTGCGTGCGGCCGGGGCGCTGGTTCTGCCGATCGCGCAGGGGAGCAACTATTTGGAGGTGGTTTGTCTTTCCGATACGCTTGGGCAGGAGGCGTTGAAGGCGATCCCGATGTTGAAAGATCAACTGGTCTCGCTGAAGTGCAGTTGGGTTCGCGGCGGAGACCAATTGGTCTCCGCCGCGGCGGCTTGTCCAAGGCTCGTGCGGCTATGGTTGGATCATACTGCGATCACAGGGGCAAATCTGGGGGAACTGCGGGCGCTGGCGAATCTGAAGTATCTGAATCTGACGGGAACGGCGGTGGATGCCGCGGACGTGAAGCGGTTGAAGGGCTTGCCGAAGATCGCCGAATTGTATTTATATGGTACGAAGGTCGGCCGGGAGGATTGGGTTGGGTTGCGGCGGGATTTTCCACGGGTGGTATTGGATTCCGGCGGATACACTATACCGGTCCTGGTTACGGATACGGCGATCGTGCGGGCGCCGGTGAAGAAGAATTGACCATCGGATGTTCATGTTTCCGAAGTTATCTCATTTGTGTGAATGGATCGGTAATTTAAGTATATTCGGAGCTATGAGAAAGCTTATCATCACCTCCATTCTGCTGGCGCTTGCCTGGGCGGGCGCTTATGCACAGGGCCGCCGGGAAGCGGGGCCGGATCAGGCGCCGAAGGACGCCACTGTAGAAGCCATCATTAAAGAAGAGCATGACAATTCACAGCTGAAGCTGCTGGCGCATGAGTTGTTTGACAGCATCGGGCCGAGGCTTGTGGGTACGCCGCAGATGGAGCAGGCGAGGGATTGGGCGCTCACGAAATACAAAAGTTGGGATATTCATGCGGAGGCTCAAAACTGGGGTGTCTGGAAGGGATGGCAAAGGGGCATTTCCCATATCGATATGGTTTCGCCGCGGGTGCGGACGCTGGAGGCGACACAATTGGCGTGGTGCCCGGGCATGGGCGACAAAACGGTGACGGCGGGCTTAGTGATCCTTCCGGACTTGAGTGATTCGGCAGCTTATGCAGCCTGGATGCCATCGGCGAAGGGAAAGTTCGTGATGGTGTCGGTGCTGCAGCCGACGGGGCGGCCGGATGAGCACTGGGAACTTTACGGGACGGCAGCGTCGTTCCAGAAGATAAAGGATGAGCGAAAGGAGATGACGGATAATTGGAATAACCGGATCAAAAAGACCGGGTATAACACGCACACCTTGCCGGTCGCGCTGGAAAAAGCCGGGGCTGCGGGGATTGTCGGGAGCTATTGGTCTGCGGGCTACGGGGTGGATAAAATTTTTGGCGCGTATACGAAGAAGATCCCGACCATCGATGTGATGCAGGAGGATTATGGGATGTTGTACCGGCTGGAGGAGTCGGGCGCCGATCCCAAGATCAGCGTACATGTCGAATCGAAGGACCGCGGGGATGTACCGACCTTTAATGTGGTGGCCGGGATCAGGGGCAGCGAAAAGCCGGACGAGTATGTGATGCTTTCGGCCCACTTCGATTCCTGGGACGGAGGTACGGGGGCGACGGATAATGGTACGGGCACGTTGATGATGATGGAGGCGATGCGGATCCTGCAAAAAGTATATCCGCATCCGAAGCGGACGATCCTGGTTGGTCACTGGGGGAGTGAGGAAGAAGGGCTGAACGGTTCGAGGGCATTTGTGGAGGATCATCCGGATACAGTAAGCAAACTACAGGCGCTATTCAACCAGGACAACGGTACGGGCCGGGTCGAGAATATGTCGGGTGCCGGCTATCTGAATGCGTATGAATACCTTACCCGCTGGTTGAGCAAGGCGCCGTCCTATATCCGGGATTCGATCAAGACGACCTTTCCCGGTTCACCGGGTGGTGGTGGTTCCGACTTCGCATCGTTCGATGCGGTGGGGGCTCCGGGTTTCTCGCTGGGTGCGTTGAACTGGTCCTATTTTAACTATACCTGGCATACGAACCGGGATACCTATGACAAGCTGGTGTTTGATGACTTGAGCAATAATGTGGTGCTGGTCGCCATTCTGGCGTATATGGCCAGCGAGGACCCGAAGCGGGCTTCGACGGAAAAGGCCGTGCTGCCGATCAACCCGAGGACGGGTGAGCAGACGAAGTGGCCGGCGCAGGTAAAGGCGATCCGGAAGGGCCCTGTAGAATAGGTGGGCGGATTGGGCTGATCGGCGGATCGGACCGGATCGGAAGATTGGGATGGGTGGAACCTTGTGTTTTTCGGATTATGTTTAATTGCGGCGAATTCGCCATAGTTAGAATTATGAAACGATTGCTTGCTATTTGGATTTTGCTCTCCCCGACGCTGACTGAGGTCAGCGGCCAAGGTACGGTGAAGTTGTTTTGGCCGGTGGTCGCGAATGCCATTACCGATAAGTATGTATCTGCCGATTACCGGGATATCGGCGGTTACCTGGGGTACCGCCTGGAGGTGAATCTTCATAAAAGGCTGCTGCAAATCGATTCGGCGACGATCCTAGCGGGGTTCGAGCGGCGGCCCGGTGCACAGACCTGGATCGGGGAGCATGTGGGGAAATTCCTTTTCTCCGCTTCGAAGATGTATGCCTACAGTCATGATCAGCAGCTGCGGCGGCTGATGGATGCTATGGTACGCACCTATATCTCGTGTCAGCTTCCGGATGGCTATCTCGGGACGTATCTGGAGAAGGACAGGTGGACGGAATGGGATGTCTGGGCACACAAATATGCCATTATCGGGTTGGTTAATTATTATTCGGTCACGGGGTATAAACCGGCGCTTGAGACGGCCGAGGGAGCGGCTGACCTGATCTGCACGACGTTTGGGGACGAGGCCGGTAAACGTGATCTGATGCCGGCCGGTGAACATGACGGGCTTGCACCGGGGAGTATTCTCGAGCCGATGGTCGACCTGTACCGTTATACGGGTAATCCAAAATATCTAGCCTTTTGCCGCTATATCCTCCGGGCATACGAGCAGCCCGATGGGCCGAGGATCATCAGCCAGCTGGAAAAGTACGGCGATGTGACCAGGGTAGGCGATGCGAAGGCTTATGAGATGCTGTCCTGCTTCCTGGGAATACTGAAATACTATCAATTGACCGGTGAAGAGAAATATCTTCGGTTGCTGGAGACGGCGTGGAAGGATATCTGTGCGCATCGGTTGTATATCACCGGTACCGCGAGCGACCATGAAGTGTTTGTCCAGACGGGCGTATTGAAAGCTACGAATGACGACAAGATGGGCGAAGGATGCGTAACGGTGACCTGGATACAATTCAACCTGGCTCTACTCCGAATCACCGGTGACCTGAAATATGTTCAGGAGATCGAGCGGTCGGTTTATAATCATCTGCTGGCGGCGGAGAATCCGCAGACTGGCTGTGTGAGCTATTATACGGCATTGCAGGGCATCAAGCCTTATCGATGCGATCAGGGGTATTCCTGTTGTTTGTCGAGTGTGCCGAGGGGTGTATCGTTGATCCCGGAGATGCTGGGAGGAACGATCGACGGCAATTTCTCGGTATTGATCTATGAAAAGGGAATAGCGTCGGTAAAGGTACAAGACTCCAAGGGGGGTGATGTCGCGCTTGTGGTCAAGTCGACGACGCGATGTCCGGCGGAGGGAGTGGCGGTGTTCGAGGTGGAGCCATCGCGCACTGCGGAGTTCACGATCAATTTCAGGGTGCCGGAGTGGGCGGAGAATTTCAAGGCGGTGGTTGGGGGTAAAACGATCAGCAGCGACCGATTCGAGTTGGGGGATGGGAAATTTCTGGCAATCAAACGAAGCTGGAAGAAAGGGGACATGGTGGTAGTCAGGATGGACATCCCGTTTGGCCTTTTGCCGGGAGGGGATACCTATCCGCGCGCAGAAGCGATAACGCGCGGCCCGCAGGTTCTGGCAATCGATAAAGGATTGAATCCGGGCATCGGGGTCCTTGCGAACGTGCGTTATGTCGGAGGAGGGATGTTCCATGACGCGACGGCTACCCTGCCGCCGGACTGGGGTTGGAAGCAAGCCTATTCTATGGACGCAAAGGTGGGTCATCTCACGAAGAGACTGGTATTGGTGCCCTTTGCGGAAGCCGGGCAGAAGGCGGGCGAGGTGATGGTCTGGATCACAAATGAATACTAGACTATGTTTATCCTTCATAATTATTCCGCGGCAGTGATCTGCTGCATTGTGACGATGCTTTGCTGGGGCTCCTGGGCCAACACGCAGAAGCTGGCGGCGAGTACATGGCGGTTCGAGCTATTCTATTGGGATTATGTGGTGGGAATTTTGCTATTCTCTTTGGTGTTGGCGTTGACGCTTGGCAGTATGGGCAGCGGGGGGAGGAGCTTTCTTCCCGATCTGTCGCAGGCTAGCGGGGAGAATATCGGCTCGGCGATTGTCGGGGGAATAA